>CAZLBJ010000182.1:0-5142 GCA_964557755.1 uncultured Thermoanaerobaculia bacterium | reverse complement strand
GTCGACATGCACATCGCCAAGCTGCGCAAGAAGATCGAGGACGACCCGGGCAACCCGCGGCGCATCGTGACGGTTCACCGGCTGGGGTACAAGTTCTGCGGTTGAGGCGCTGAACGGCGAGTCGATATTGCCGGGGACGGCGGGCGGTGGAGGGGCGCCGGCCGGGGGACGCTCCGCTTCGGTCGGACTTTGGGGAGGTGCGCTCCGCTCTTCAGGGAGCGCACGCTACCGGCCTCTCGGACGCCGCGGGCTTGCGCTGTGCGCTCCCCGGAGCCCCCGCCCGGCGCCCCTCCACCCGCCGCCTCACCGTTCGGGCCGCGGGGGCCGACCCTGTGCTCTTCTGAGGAGGTGGGGGAACTGCGGGGCCGGGGGTGGTGGTCAGGCTTCTTCGAGGAGCGATTCGAGGTCTTCGGTGAGGCGCTCGACTCGGGTGCGGATGTCTTGGCGCTCTTGGCGCCAGGCGGTGGCGGCCTTGTCGTCGCCTTCGGGAGTGGCCTCGTCGAGCTTGCGCTCCAGCTCGCGGACGCGGGCGGTGAGGCGGGCGTTGTCTTCGCTGAGCTGTTCGAGGCGCTGCGTCGCCTCGTGGACGCGGGATTCGAGGGCGTCGAGCCAGTCGAGGTCGGAGGGTCCTGCCTTCTTCTTGGCGGCCATCGCGGCCGATCCTATCCGGTCCAGGCGAAGCGGCGCTCGAGCTCGGCGGTCAAGGCCTGCTGGCGGTCGTTGACCTCGTCCTGGGTGAGGGTGCGGTCGGGGTGGGCGTAGAGGAACCACAGGGTGGTGTTGACGGCGCCCGCGGGCACCCCCTCGCCGGTGTAGCGGTCCTTGAGGCCGAACTCGGCGAGGCCGGCGGGGCGGTGCGCCTCGATCGCCGCCTGGAGGTCGGCCCAGGGGGTGGTCTCGGCGTGGGTGAGGGTGAGGTCGGCCTCGACCGTCGGGAAGCGGGAGGGGACGCGCACCTGCACCTCGGCGACGCCGCCCAGGACGCCGGCGCCGAGGGGGGCGGTGCGCAGCTCGGCGGCGTAGAGCGGGTAGGCGGCCTCCGGCTCGTCGACGCGGCCCAGCCAGCCGGCCGGCGCGCCGTCGACCAGCACCTCGGCGCCGGTGCCGGCGACGACGCCGGGGAGGCCGGCGGGGCGCACGGCGACCGGCGTCTCCAGCACCTCGCCGAGGGTGTCGACGACGCCCTTCAGGTCGAACAGGTCGAGCTCGACGCGGCGGTCCCAGGGCGTGCCGAGGGTGCCGCCGCAGAGGACGGCCACCGCCTCGTGCTCCTCGACCCGGCCGCCATCGCCCCCCTCCTGCCAGAAGGCGTGGCCGACCTCGAACAGGCGCACCGACCCGACGCCGCGGCGCTGGTTGAAGATCGCCGCCGCCACCAGGTTGGGCACCAGCGAGCGGCGCAGCACGTCGTAGCGCTCGGAGAGGGGGTTGACCAGCTCGACGGGCTCGGTGGCGCCGGGCGCCAGGCGCGGCAGCGAGGCGTCCATGGCGCGCGACTGGAAGGCGTAGTTCACCGCCTCGGCGTAGCCGCAGGCCGCCAGGTGGTCGCGGACGCGGTCGCGGCGCACCTGCGCCGGGGTGCGCGGACCGTCGGAGCCGGGCAGCGCCGGCAGCGTCGCCGGGATGTCGGCGTAGCCGTGGTGGCGCAGCACCTCCTCGAACAGGTCCTGCTCGTAGACGGCGCCGTCCGGCCCGGGCTCCATGTCGTACCAGCGCCAGGTGGGCGCCGTCACCGTCCACACCGGCCCGGTGGCCGGCTGGCGTTCGAGCGCGAAGCCGAGGCCGCTCATCCAGCGCTCGACGGCGGAGGGCTCCATGGCGGTACCGGCGAAGCGCACCAGGCGGCCGAGGTCGAGGCGGCCGCGGGCGGTGAAGCGCGCGTCGAAGTCGGCGGCGCGGGCGTCCACGGCGCCGGCGAGCACGGTGCCGCCGGCCACTTCGGCGAGCAGGCGCGCGGCGCGGTCGGCGGCGCGGCGGCAGCCGCCGGGGTCGGCGCCGCGCTCGAAGCGGTGCGAGGCGTCGGTGTGCATCGACAGGCCGCGGGCGCCGATGCGCACCCGGCGGCGGTCGAAGTGGGCGCTCTCCAGCAGCACGTCGCGGGTGGCGGAGGTCACCTCGCTGTCGAGGCCGCCCATGATGCCGGCCAGCGCTACTGCGCGCTCGGCGTCGGCGATCACCAGCACCTCGGGGGTCAGCGTGCGCTCCTCCTCGTCGAGGGTGGTGAGGCGCTCCCCGGCCGCCGCGCGGCGCACGACGATCTTGCCGCCCGCCACCTTGTCGAGGTCGAAGGCGTGCAACGGCTGCCCCGTCTCCCAGAGCACGAAGTTGGTGACGTCGACGACGTTGTTGATCGGGCGCAGGCCGAGGGCGGCGAGGCGCTCCTTCAGCCACTCCGGGCTCTCGCCGACGGTGACGCCGCGGACGACGCGGGCGACGTAGCGCGGGCAGCCCTCGGGGTCGGCCAGCTCGACGGCCACCGCGCCGGCCGCCTGCTCCGCGGCTTCCTCGACCGCCGTCTCGGGCTCGCGCAGCGGACGGTCCCAGTGCACGGCGACCTCGCGCGCCAGGCCGAGGTGGCACATGGCGTCGGGGCGGTTGGTGGTGACTTCGACGTCGAGCAGCACGTCGCCGCCGCGCTCCTCGACACCCTCGACCGCCATGCCGACGGCGGTGAGGCCGGCGGCCAGCTCGGCGGGCTCCGGCAGCTCGACGTACCGGCCGAGCCAGTTGCGGGAGAACAGCATCGCTCTCGGTCTCCCTAGACGGCGATCTGCCGCAGCAGACGCTCGTCGTTGTCGAACAGGATGCGGATGTTGGGGATGCCGTAGCGGTTCATCGCCACGCGGTCGACGCCGAGGCCGAACGCGAAGCCGCTGTAGACCGCCGGGTCGATGCCGCAGCCGGCGAGGACGCGCGGGTCGACCATGCCGGCGCCCAGGATCTCCATCCAGCCGGTGTCCGAGCACACGGCGCAGCCGGCGCCCTGGCAGTTCTGGCAGGTGACGTCGACCTCCGCCGAGGGCTCGGTGAAGGGGAAGAAGCTCGGGCGCAGGCGGACGCCCACGTCGGGGCTGAACAGGCGCTTCAGGAACGCCTCGAGCGTGCCCTTCATGTCGCCGAAGGTGATCCCCTCGGCCACCGCCAGCCCCTCGACCTGATGGAACATCGGCGAGTGGCGCAGGTCGTTGTCGAAGCGGAAGACGCGGCCGGGGATGATGACCCGGATCGGCGGCCGGCGCGCCCGCATGGTGCGGATCTGCACCGGCGAGGTGTGGGTGCGCAGCAGCAGCGGCTCGCCCGCGGCGCTCTTCGCCCTGAGGAAGAACGTGTCCTGGGTGTCGCGCGCCGGGTGGTCCGCCGGGAAGTTGAGCGCCTCGAAGTTGTGGTCGTCGTCCTCCGCCTCGGGGCCCTCGGCGACCGAGTAGCCGAGCTCGACGAAGATCTGCTCCATGTCGCGGATGACGCGGGTGATCGGGTGGAGGCTGCCGACCACGGGGCGGCGGCCGGGGAGCGTCACGTCAACCGCGGCGGCCGCCTGCTCGGCGGCGCGCTCGCCGGCGGTGATGGCGGCGTCGAGCGCCTCGAGGCGGGCCTCGACCGTCTCCTTGAGGGCGTTGACGCCCTGGCCCCAGTCGCGTCGCCGCTCGGGCGGCACGTCCTTCATGCGGGCGAGGAGGTCGCGGACGCGGCCCTGCTTCCTGCCCAGCCAGGCGAGGCGCAGCTCCTCCCAGGCGCCGCGGTCGGCGGACCGCTCGACGGCGGCGGCCTCCTCCTCGAAGCGCCGGCCGAGGGTGGCGAGCTCGTCGTGCACGCCGCCACCGTCGGCGACGGCGGCCGGCGCCTCGCCCTGCGGCAGGTCGGCGTCGGCCACGGTGCTACGCCTCCGCGCCGGCCGGCTCCTCGTCCCCGAGGGCCTCCTTCACCGCTGCCGCGAGCTTCGCGAAGGCCGCCTCGTCGCGCACGGCGAGGTCGGCGAGCACCTTGCGGTCGAGCTCGCTGCCGATCTGCTTGAGGCCGGCGATGAAGCGGCTGTAGGAGAGGCCGTGGAGGCGGGCGGCGGCGTTGATGCGCGCGATCCACAGCCGGCGCATCTGGCGCTTCTTCTGCCGCCGGTCGCGGTAGGCGAAGGCGAGCGAGCGGTCCACCGCCTGCTTGGCGATGCGGTGGCCGCGCGACTTCAGGCCGTAGTAGCCCTTGGCCTGCTTGAGGATCTTCTTGCGGCGGTTCTTGCGGACGGTGCCGCGCTTGACACGGGACATCTTCGAACCTCGTTTCGTTCCAGCTCCCGGCTGGGGGAGCGGTCAAGTGCCGGCCCGCTGAGCCTCGCAAGAGGGGGGCCGGCCGGGCCCCGCTGGACAGGTCCGTTCCAGCGGCAGCCTCGGGATTGCTCGGTGCGGGATCGCCGCTCAGTGCCGCGACGGCTACTGGTGCAGCATCTCCTTGATCGTCTGGGCGAACTTCCCCTTCACCAGGGTCGACTTGCGGAGGTGGCGCTTCCGCTTCGTCGTCTTCTTGGTGAGGATGTGGCTGTGCATCGAGTGCCCGCGCACGACCTTCCCCTTCGCGGTCACCCGAAAGCGCTTCGCCGACCCCTTGTGGGTCTTCTGCTTCGGCATCTCAGTCACCTCGATAGGGCGCCCGTCTCGACGGGCGCCGGCGATTCTCGTCGTCAGCGTCTGCTGGATCTCGACCGGCGGGCGCAGAGACACCTCCACCCACAGGCGAAGCAGGAAGCATAGCGGACGGGCGGGGAGAAGGCAAGAGCGCGTGGTAGGCGCTAGCGGACTCGAACCGCTGACCTCTACCGTGTGAAGGTAGCGCTCTAACCAGCTGAGCTAAGCGCCTACGGGGTCTGTCAAGGGGAGTGGTAGGCCCGAGCGGACTCGAACCGCTGACCTCTACGATGTCAACGTAGCGCTCTAACCAACTGAGCTACGGGCCTCCGTCAACTGCCTGGCGGGGCAACCGCCCCGCGAGAGCACAGGAGGATAGCAACCCGGGGCGGCGGGTGACAACGAAGCCGGCGGAATTATGGCCGGGCGGGGGCGGGGTGCGGGGGACGGCGCCGGATGGAGGGGCTCCGTCCGGGGGACGTTCCGCTTCAGTCGGACTTTGGGGAGGAGCGCTCCACTCTTCAGCGAG
>CAZLBJ010000181.1:0-5901 GCA_964557755.1 uncultured Thermoanaerobaculia bacterium | reverse complement strand
GGAAGAACCAGCACGCCGGCGGCACCCGCGGCGTCGGCACCGTCTCGCCGGCGGCGGTCGGCGGCGACAAGACGGGGTTCTTCTGGTTCTTCCATCGCGACAACGTCGAGCTGGTGGTCAAGCTGATCGACGGCCGCGCCGTCAACGGCCGCTTCTGGTTCTTCTTCGGCGGCCTGTCGGACGTCGAGTACACCCTCCGCGTGCGCGACACCGTGCTCGACGAGGTGCGCACCTACCGCAACGCGCCGGGCAGCATCTGCGGCCGCGGCGACACCAGCGCCTTCTGACCCGAGGCCCCCGCCCGGGCCCTCGCCGCACCCCTTCTCTCCCACCCGCGCCGGCAGGCTGGCACGGTCCTTGCCGTTAGGTCTCCCAGGCCCCATCGCAGGGGCGCTTCAGCGGGAGAAGAACTTCACCGGGAGAGGTACCGATGTTGCGCAGATATCCGTTCCTGTTGCTGGTCATATCGCTAGCCGCCCTCGCACCGGCGGCCCTGGCGACGTCGTACGTGATGGTCACCGACCGCCAGCTCGTGGCCGGCTCCACCGCCGTCGTCGAAGCCCGCGTCCTCGCCGCCGAAGGCGGCACCATCGATGGCCTGCCGGCCACCCGCTACCGCGTCGAGGTGGACCGCCTGCTGGCCGGCGAGGATCCCGGCCGCCAGCTCGAGGTGCGGGTGCCGGGCGGCGTCGGCGCCGACGGCGTCGGGCTGTGGCTGCACGCCATGCCGCACCTCGCCGCCGGCGAGCCGGTGCTCCTCTTCCTGCGCCAGCGCGGCGACGGCAGCTTCGGGGTCAGCCAGCTCATGCTCGGCGTCTTCCGCCAGGCGGTGGAGGAGGGGAGGCGGGTGTGGGTGCGCGACCACCTGGCGGCGGCCCGCGAGCTGACCCTTCCCAGCACTGTCGGCGAGCGGCAGGGCCTGCACCGTCCGCGCGACGCCGAGGCCTTCGGCCGCTGGATCGAGGAGGCCGGCCGCGGCGAGGCGCCGCCGGTCGATTACTTCGTCGATGGCGAGGCGAGGCCGCATGCGCGGGCCACCGGCGACTACCGCCTGTTCCAGAGCGACTTCCCGCTGCGCTGGTTCGGCTTCGACACCGGCGGCTCGGTGCGCTGGCGGGTGGCCGCCGGCGGCCAGCCCGGCTACGGCCAGGCGGCCACGGTGGCGGCGATGCAGGGCGCCATGGCGGCGTGGAACGCCGACGTCGGCTCGATCGTCGACTACCGCTACGAGGCGATCGGCGCCGGCAACGGCTTCCGCGGGCGCGACGGCGTCAACACCCTGATCTTCGACGACGCAGACGGCAGCATCGACGACCCCTTCGACTGCCAGTCGGGCGGCGGCGTGCTCGCCGTCGGCGGGCCGTGGTACGACGCCTCGTCCCGCCTCGACCCGCGCGGCCTGCGCTACCACGCCATCCTCGAGGCCGACGTCGTCACCAACGTCGGCATCGAGTGCTACCTGCACGGCCAGCCCGACCCGCGGCGCGCCCTCGAGCAGCTCCTGGCACACGAGCTGGGCCACACGCTCGGCATCTCCCACTCGTGCCAGGGCGCAGGCGAGTGCGGTGCCGCCGCCAACGAGGCGCTGATGTACCCCTACTTCCACCCCGACGGCCGCGGCGCCGCGCTCGCCGGCGACGACCGCGCGGCCATCCGCCACCTCTACCCGGGCGACGACGGCGGCGACGGCAACGCCGACGTCGGGGCCGAGTGCGGGGTCGACGCGCTGTGCCTGCAGGACGGCCGCTTCCGCGTCGCCGTCTCCTGGCGGAGCCAGCACCAGGGCGGCCGCGAGGGGATCGGCCACCCGATCCCCAGCACCGACAAGAGCGGCTACTTCTGGTTCTTCAACCAGGACAACGTAGAGCTGGTCGTCAAGGTGCTCGACGGGCGGCCGGTGAACGGCAACTTCTGGGTCTTCTACGGCGGCCTGTCGGACGTCGAGTACGAGGTGCGGGTCACCGACGTGGTGAGCGGTGAGCGCCGCACCTACCGCAACGAGCCGGGCGAGATCTGCGGCAACGGCGACACGGCGGCCTTCCCCGATCTCGGCACGGCGGCGCCCGCGGCGGTTCCCGCCGCGGCGCAGGCCGTCACCGTCCCCGCCGCCGTCCCCGCCGCCGTCCCCGCCGCCGCGCCGGCCACCGCCTCGGCGGGTGCCTGCGCACCCTCCGCCACCACCCTGTGCCTGCAGCAGGGGCGCTTCGAGGTCAGCGTCGACTGGCGCGACCACCGCACCGGCAACACCGGCGACGGGCGCGTCCTCGGCGGCCAGGCGAACGGCGAGAAGACCGGCTTCTTCTGGTTCTTCAACCCGGAGAACGTCGAGCTGGTGGTGAAGATGATCGACGGCGCCGAGGTCAACGGCAGCTACTGGGTCTTCTTCGGCGGCCTGTCGGACGTCGAGTACGAGGTGCGGGTGCGCGACACGGTGAGCGGCGACGTCGAGACCTACCGCAACCCGCCGGCCAACATCTGCGGGCAGAGCGACACCGCGGCCTTCGCTGCCCGCTGAGCACGGGCCGATGCAGTAAGCTTCGGCCGCCCCGCCGAACGGCATCCCCGGGGCGGCCGTCGCCGATGTCCGATCCGCGCCCAGACCCAGCCCCGACGCCCGCCGGCACCGCCGCCGGCGGGCGCCCGCGCACCGTGCTCGTCACCGGCGGCGCCGGCTTCATCGGCTCCCACCTCGCCGACGCCTTCGTCGCCGTCGGCGCCCGCGTGCTGGTGCTCGACGACCTCTCCTCCGGCCGCCGCGAGAACGTTCCCGCGGCGGCCGAGCTCCACGTGCTCGACGTGCGCTCCGCCGAGGCGGCGGCGCTGGTCGAGCGCGAGCGCCCGGACCTGCTGGTCCACCAGGCGGCGCAGATGGACGTGCGGCGCTCGGTGGCCGACCCCTGCCACGACGCCGACGTCAACCTGGTGGGATTCCTCAACCTGCTCGAGGCGCTGCGCCGGACGGCCGGCGGGGGTGGCGGCCCGGCGCGCGTGCTGTTCGCGTCGACGGGCGGTGCCATCTACGGCGAGCAGGAGGTCCACCCGGCGCCGGAGGAGCACCCGCTACGCCCGCTGTCGCCCTACGGCGTCGCCAAGCTGGCGGGGGAGCGCTACCTCTACTACTACCACCACGAGCACGGCTTCGACGCCACCTGCCTGCGCTACGCCAACGTCTACGGCGAACGCCAGAACCCGCACGGCGAGGCCGGCGTGGTGGCGATCTTCCTCGACCGCCTGCTCGCCGCCGAACCGGTGACGATCAACGGCGACGGGCTGCAGACCCGCGACTACGTGCACGTCTCCGACGTGGTGCGCGCCAACCTGGCGGCGGCCGAGCCGGCGGACGGCGGGCAGGGGGAGAGCCGTTTCCGTGTCTACAACGTCGGCACCGGCTCCGAGACCTCGGTGGTCGAGCTCTACCGCGAGCTGGCGGCGGCGGCCGGCAGCGGCCTCGAGCCGAGCCACGGCCCCGCCAAGCCCGGCGAGCAGCGGCGCTCGTCGGTGGACGCCGCGCGCCTGCGCCGGGATCTGGCCTTGCCGGACCCGCTGCCGCTGGCGGAGGGCCTGTGGCGGACGGCGGCGTGGTTCGCGGCGCGGGCGGGCAAAGGTCCGGACGGCGAGTGAACGGCGGAGTGCGCTTCGGACGATGGGCCTTGCTGGCCTCGGCGCTCCTCGTTGCCTGCCGCGAGCCGGCGCCGCGGCCGGACCTGGCGCTCCTCCCCTTGCTGCAGCCGTTTGCGACGTCGAGCACTCCGGGCTCGGACCCGCCGGCACCGTGGTCGAGCCGCGAGCCGGAGCGCATCGCCATCGAGCACAGCGAGCGCCTGGCCGCCGTCACCCGGCCGGGCGTGGAGTGGCGGGTTGAGGTCGAGCTCGCCGAGGGGGACGTCGTCGCCTGGAGCGCCGCGGTGCCCGTCGCCGACGCGAAGGAGGCGATGGACGAGACCACTGCGGCTGACGCCGCGCCCACACCCGAGCCCGCCGCCGGCACCCTCTCGCTGCTCCTCGACGACGGCCGCGAGGTCGTGCTCGACCGCCGCCAGGTGGTGCCGGGGGCCTGGCACGAGCAGCGGGTGGCGGTGACGGAGGAGACCGCGGACGCCCTGCCGCGGGACGGCCGCGCCACCCTGCGCCTGGCCAGCGACGGCCCGCTCGCCTGGGCCGAGCCGTCGCTGCTGCGCCGCGACGCCGCCGAGCCGGCGCGCCCGAACCTGGTGCTGGTGTCGATCGACACCCTGCGCGCCGACCGCATGGGCCTCTACGGCGGCGAGCACGATACCAGCCCGCACCTCGGCCGCTTCGCCGGCGACTCGTGGGTGTTCGAGCGCGCCTTCTCCTCGTCCACCTGGACGCTGCCGAGCCACGGCAGCCTGTTCACCGGGCTGCTGCCCGACCAGCACGGGCTGATCGGCGTGCACGACCGGCTCGGCCCCGCCACGCCGACGGTGGCGGAGCGGCTGCGCCGCCTCGGCTACCGCACGGTGGCGTTCACCGACGGCGGTTTCCTCGCGCCGCGCTGGGGGCTGTCCGCGGGCTTCGACCGCTACGACACGACGCCGGGCCAGCCGTGGCAGGCGAAGGACGTCACGGTGGTGGTCGCCGCCGCCCGCCGCTGGCTGGAGGCCAACGGCCACGAGCCCTTCTTCCTCTTCGTCCACACCTACGAGGTGCACCAGCCCTATCGCAACCCCGAGGGCTTCGCCGATCCGTTCCTGCCGCTCGGCGCCGACCGCACCACCCCGGTGGAGGCCTTCGCCCTCGCCGCCTTCCCCGCCGACCCGGAGCAGGCGGCGCGCGCGCTCGCCTTCTACGACGGCGGCGTGGCGCGCGCCGACCACTACCTGGGCGGCTGGCTCGAGGAGCTGCGCGACGGCGGCGCCCTCGACGACACGGCGGTCATCGTCACCTCCGACCACGGCGAGGAGCTCGGCGACCACGGCGCCTACGAGCACGCCCTGGGGCGCCTGTACGACGAGAACGTGCGCGTGCCGCTGATCGTGCGGCCGGCCGGCGGCACGCCGGGGCGGCGGGTGGCGGCGCCGGCCACCTCGCTGGACGTGGCGCCGACGCTGCTCGGCTGGGCCGGTGCCGCCGACCTCACCCTCGCCGGCGAGCCGCTCGACGCGCTGGCGGAGACGGGGCTGGCGACGCGCCCGGTGCTGGTCCACGGCAGCGCCTCGCTGCCGGAGCGGGTCGAGCGCCGCTACCGCATGGACCAGGGGACCGAGACGGTGGTCTTCGACCGCAAGCGCAGCCTCGTCCTGCACTTCGACCGCGACGGCGACCCCGAGATGCGGCTGCCGGAGCGCCTGTGGTGGCGGGAGCTGCACCTGCCGGACGCCGAGCCGCCGCCGGCGCCGGAGGGCGTGGCGGCCGAGCTGCTGTCGCGCCTGCAGATGGTGCAGGCGTGGCTCGAGGGGGAGGGGCTGGCGACGCCGCTGCCGCCGGAGGCGTCGGCGGTGCAGGTGCGCGAAGACTCGGCGCTAGTGCCGCTGGGGCTGTGGGACGCCGCCGCCTGGCGGCCACTGCACGACGGCCACCGCCGCGGCCACACGACGCCGGGGTGGCCGGCGCTGCTGCGCTTCGAGCTCGTGGCCGGCCGGCGGCCGCGCCAGGTGTGGCTGGAGGGGATGCCGGTGGTCGAGGGCGGCGGCCGCCCGCCGTGGGCGCCGCTGGTCCTGCCTCTGGCGGCGCGCCGCGAGCTGGCCGCGCCCGGCTGGAACCCGATCACCGGCGTGCTGCCGCGTCCCGGCGAGGTCTTCCGGCCGGCGCCCACGCCGCAGGTGCTCGACGTCGAGCTCGACGAGCGGGCGCGCGAGGAGCTGCGCGCGCTGGGCTATTTGCGCTAGAAGACAGGCGTCAGCCGCGGCCGCTGAGGACGGCGTCGAGCGGCTCGCCGCCGAC
>CAZLBJ010000180.1:0-3345 GCA_964557755.1 uncultured Thermoanaerobaculia bacterium | reverse complement strand
GCCGTCGTCGCCCACCGCGACGGCCGACAGGTGCCGCGACTCCTTGCCGAAGCGGCGCGGCGGCGCGGCGAGGGTGAGCGGGCCGACGCGGGCCAGCGGCTGCGGATTGCCCATGCCGTGCGGCTCGAGACGGGCGAGGTGGCGCAGGAAGCGCAGGGTGACCCGCCGCGGCGCCAGCTCGAGCTCGTACTCGTGGCGCCGCGCCAGCAGCTCGGCCGGCCAGGCGGCGGCCGCCGCCTCCCAGGCGCCGCGCAGGCGCTCGAGCCGGCCCGGCTCGCCGGCCAGCTCGACGGAGAGGCCCACCGCCTGGCCGTGGCCGCCGAAGCGCGCCAGCTCGCCGCGCCAGGCGGCCAGGAAGTCGTGCAGAGCGATGCCGGGGATGCTGCGCCCGGAGCCGGTGGCGCCGTCGCCGTCGAGGGCGAGGAGGACGGTCGGCCGGTTCAGCTCGCGGGCCAGGCGGCCGGCGGCGATGCCGAGGACGCCGCGGTGCCAGCCCGCGCACCAGGCGACGGCCAGCGGCGGCAGGGGTTGGCGCGCCAGCAGCAGGTGCCGCGCCTCGTCGACCACCCGCTGCTCCTCGGCCTGGCGCTCGCGGTTGAGGCGGTCGAGCCGCTCCGCCAGCTCCTCGCCCTTGTCCGGGTCGCGGCCGATCAGCAGCTCGAGGGCGTGGTGGGCGTCGTCGAGGCGGCCGGCGGCGTTCAAGCGCGGCCCGAGGCGGAAGCCGACGTCGGCGGCCGACAGCGGCGGCTCGACGCCGGCGCGGCGGAACAGCGCGCGCAGCCCGGGCGAGGTGGTGCGGCCGAGCGCCTCGAGGCCGAGGGCGGCGATGACGCGGTTCTCGTCGACCAGCGGCACCAGGTCGGCGATGGTGCCGAGGCAGGCGAGGCGCAGGAGCTGCCGCGGGTCGAGCTCGCGCTCGCACGCCGCCGCCACCGCCAGGGCCAGCTTCAGCGCCAGGCCGACGCCGGCGAGGCCGGCGAACGGGTAGTCGCACAGCTCCTGGCGCGGGTTGACCAGGAGCGCCCCGGCCGGCAGCTCCTCGCCGGGGAGGTGGTGGTCGGTGATCACCACGTCGATCCCCGGGGCGGCGGCCGCCGCCACCGCCGCCGCCGAGGTGACGCCGCAGTCGACGGTGACGACGACGCTGCAGCCGAGCTCGGCGGCGCGCTCGACGTGCAGCGGCTGGAAGCCGTAGCCCTCGCGCAGGCGGTGCGGCAGGATGGGGTGCGCCTCGATGCGGCAGGCGCCGAGCACCGCCACCAGCAGCGCGGTGGCGGTGACGCCGTCGACGTCGTAGTCGCCCACCACCGCCACCCGCTCGCCGCGCTCGCGTGCCGCCACCAGCCGCGCCACCGCGGCGCCGGCGCCGTGCAGGCGCAGCGGGTCGTGGAGCTGGTCGAGCGAGGGGTTGAGGAAGCGGCGGGCGGCCTCGGCGTCGGCGACGCCGCGGCGGGCCAGGAGCGGCGCCAGCCAGCCCGGCAGGCCGGCGCGCAGCAGCTCGGCGGCGGCGTCGGGCACCGGCGCGGCGACCCACTCGGCCGCGGCTTCGACCGCCTCCGGCTCCCCCGTGCCGGCCGCCGCCGCGCTCAGAGCTCGTGAAGGACTCTCCGGCCGTCGCGAGGACGTCATCCGGGCGTTCCTCGCAAGACGCGGAGACGCAGGCATAGCAGCGCTATGTCGAGGAGCCGCAACGCCGCGAGGGGCGTCCGGGGGCGTCCGTAGCAGGGCGGAGAGTCCTTCACGAGCTCTTATCGTTGCTCGCAGGCGCCGAGGCGGCGGAAGCGCGCGTAGCGGCGGTCGAGGAGCATGGGGCGGCCAACCTAGCAGAGGGTCCGGGGGCGGTCAAACCACCCGCGGCACCCCCCCGCCGGGCGTTTCTGGAGGCCGCCGCGCCCTGCTAGACTCCCCCGATGCACGACCTGCCCCGCCTCGCTCTCACCTTCGACGACATCGCCCTCGTCCCCGGCCTCTCCGAGGTCCACCCCAACATGGTGGAACTGCGCACCTGGCTGTGCCGCGGCATCCGTCTCAACGTGCCGATCGTCTCCGCCGCCATGGACACGGTGACCGAAGCGCGGCTGGCCATCGCCGTCGCCCAGCAGGGCGGCATCGGCATCGTGCACAAGAACCTGCCGATCGACGTCCAGGCCGAAGAGGTCGACAAGGTGAAGCGCTCGGAGTCGGGGATGATCGTCGACCCGGTGACCATCCGCCCCGACGCGCGCATCCGCGAGGCGCTGGACCTGATGGCGCACTACAAGATCTCCGGCGTGCCGGTGACCTCCGCCGACGGCCACCTGGTGGGCATCCTCACCAACCGCGACCTGCGCTTCGAGGAGAACCTCGACCGCCGCGTCGAGGAGCTGATGACCAAGGACCCGCTGGTCACCGTGCCCGAGGGCACCACCCTCGAGCAGGCCAAGGCGAAGCTCCACGAGCACCGCATCGAGAAGCTCCTGGTGGTCGACGCCGGCGGCAATTTGAAGGGCCTGATCACCGTCAAGGACATCCAGAAGCAGCTCGACTACCCCGAGGCCTGCAAGGACGAGCTGGGCCGGCTGCGGGTGGGCGCCGCCATCGGCTCGTCCGGCGACTACCTGGCGCGCGCCGAGGCGCTGGTGGCGGCGAAGGCCGACGTGCTGGTGCTCGACTCGTCGCACGCCCACAGCCGCGGCGTGCTCGACGCCGCCGACGTCATGCGCGAGCGCTTCCCCGAAGTCCGGCTGGTGATCGGCAACGTCGCCACCGCGGAGGGCACAAAGGCGCTGATCGAGCGCGGCGCCGACGGCGTCAAGGTGGGCATCGGGCCGGGCTCGATCTGCACCACGCGCATCGTCACCGGCGCCGGCGTGCCGCAGGTCACCGCCATCCGCGACTGCGCCCGCGCCGCCGCCGAGCACGGCATCCCGGTGATCGCCGACGGCGGCATCAAGTTCTCCGGCGACGTCACCAAGGCGCTGGTCTCCGGCGCTCACGCGGTGATGATCGGCTCGCTGTTCGCCGGCACCGAGGAGAGCCCCGGCGAGAACATCCTCTACCAGGGGCGCCAGTTCAAGGCCTACCGCGGCATGGGGTCGCTCGGCGCCATGGCGCGCGGCAGCGCCGACCGCTACTTCCAGGAGGCGCCGGCCGGGGAGGAGGCGAGCATCATGGACGGCAACGGGTCGCTGTCGAAGCTGGTGCCGGAGGGCATCGAGGGGATGGTGCCCTACAAGGGCAGCGTCCACCAGATGCTGCCGCAGCTCACCGGCGGCCTGCGCTCGGGCATGGGGCTCGCCGGCTGCAGGGACGTCGATGAGCTGCGCACCCGGGGCCAGGTGGTGCGCGTCACCGCCGCCGGCCTCA
>CAZLBJ010000179.1:0-2936 GCA_964557755.1 uncultured Thermoanaerobaculia bacterium | reverse complement strand
GCTTCGCGCCGGTCGCCCGCCTGATCCACCTCGACGCCGACGACCTGCCGCCGGCGCCGCCGCCCGAGTGAGCGACCGCCCGATGGCACCCCCTTCGCAACGCCCGCTTCCCCCGACATGACCGATCGCCCGCAGCCCACGCCGCTCGCCGCCGACGCCCTCGTCCGCCGCACCGACCCCGCCTCGCTCGGCTTCGCGACCACCGCCGAGATCGAGCCCCTCGACGGCATCGCCGGCCAGCCGCGGGCGGTCTCCGCCCTCGAGCTCGGCGTCGGCATGCGCCACCGCGGCTTCAATGTCTTCGTCCTCGGCTCCCGCGGCAGCGGCCGCCACCACGCGGTGGACCACTTCCTGCGCCGCCAGGCCGCCGAGCGCCCGGCGCCGCGCGACTGGTGCTACGTCCACAACTTCCGCGAGGCGCACAGGCCCTGCCTGCTCAGCCTCGCCGCCGGCCGCGGCCGCCAGCTCGCCACCGACATGGAGGAGCTGGTGCGCGAGCTCGCCTCGGCGCTCACCGGCGCCTTCGAGAGCGACGAGTACCAGAGCCGGCGCGGCGCCCTGGAGGAGGAGATGCGCGACGTCCAGGCGCGCGTGTTCGACGAGGTGCGCGACAAGGCCGGCGAGCGCGGCCTGGCGGCGATGCGCACCCCCGGCGGCATCGGCTTCGCGCCGCGCCGGGACGGCGAGGTGATGGAGCGCGACGCCTTCATGGCGCTGCCCGAGGAGGAGCGCAAGGAGGTCGAGGAGAGCATCGGGTCGATGCAGCAGGAGGTGCAGCGCCTGCTGCGCAGCATGCCGGCCCGCGTGCGCGAGCACCGCGCCAAGGTGCGCGAGCTCAACCGCGAGATCACCCGCTTCGCGGTCGGCCCGCTGTTCGGCGAGCTCGAGGAGCGCTACGCCGGCGAGGAGGACGTCGTGGCCTACCTCGCCGCCGCCGAGGAGGACGTCGTCGAGCACGCGCGGGAGATCCTGCAGCACGACGAGGACGGCGACGGCACCGGCACCGGCTCCGACGACGGCGGCGGCGGCGACCTGCGGCAGGCGCTGGCGCAGGCGGCGGGCGGCCCCGGCGGCGGCCGCTCGCTGCGCCGCTACGCGGTGAACGTCCTCGTCGACCACTCGGAGAACGGCGCCGCCCCGATCGTCCACGAGGACCACCCGACCTACGCCAACCTCCTCGGCCGTGTCGAGTACCTGCCGCAGATGGGCGCCCTGACCACCGACTTCACGCTGATCAAGGCCGGCGCCCTGCAGCGCGCCAACGGCGGCTACCTGGTGCTCGAAGCCGACAAGCTGCTGCGCCAGCCGTTCGCCTGGGAGGGCCTCAAGCGGGCGCTGGCCGCCGGCCACGTGCGCATCGAGTCGCCGGGCCAGTCGATGGGTCTGTTGAGCACCGTCACCCTCGAGCCGGAGCCGATGCCGCTCGAGGTCAAGGTGGTGCTGATCGGCGGCCGCACCCTCTACTACCTCCTCGCCTCGCTCGACCCCGAGTTCGGCGAGCTGTTCAAGGTCGCCGCCGAGTTCGACGAGCGCATGGTGCGCGACGGCGAGAACGAGCAGCTGTACGCCCGCCTGGTGGCGGCCCTGGCGCACGGCGCCGAGCTTCTGCCCTTCGCCGCCGGCGGCGTGGCGCGCATCATCGACCACTGCGCGCGCTCGATCGGCGACGCCGAGCGGCTGTCGACGCGCAGCTCGATGATCGAGGACCTGATGAAGGAAGCCGAGCACTACGCGCGCGCCGACGGCGCCGAGGCGGTGTCCGCCGCCGACGTGCAGCGCGCCATCGACGCCCAGGTCTACCGCGCCAGCCGCGCCGAGGAGCGGCTGCGCGAAGCGGTGCTGCGCGAGACGCTGCGGGTCGAGACCGAGGGCGAGCAGGTGGGCCAGATCAACGGCCTCGCGGTGCTCGCCCTCGGCGGCTACGGCTTCGGCCGCGCGAGCCGCATCAGCGCCCGCGTGCGCATGGGCAAGGGCGAGGTGGTCGACATCGAGCGCCAGGTCAAGCTCTCCGGACCGATCCACTCCAAGGGAGTGATGATCCTCTCCTCCTTCCTCGCCGCCCACTACGCCGAGGAGCAGCCGCTGTCGCTCGAGGCGAGCCTGGTGTTCGAGCAGTCCTACGGCGGTATCGACGGCGACAGCGCCTCGGTGGCGGAGCTGGTGTGCCTGCTGTCGGCGATCGCCGAGGTGCCGATCCGCCAGTCGCTGGCGGTCACCGGCTCGGTGGACCAGCACGGCCGGGTGCAGGCGATCGGCGGCGTCAACGAGAAGATCGAGGGCTTCTTCAAGCTGTGCGCCGAGCGCGGGCTCAGCGGCGAGCAGGGCGTGGTGGTGCCGGCGACCAACGCCAAGCACCTGATGCTCGCCGCCGAGGTGGTGGCGGCGGCGCGCGAGGGCCGCTTCCACGTCTGGGCGGTGGAGACGGTGGACGAGGCGGCCGAGGTGCTCACCGGCATGGCCGCCGGCGAGCGCGGCGCCGACGGCCGCTACCCGGAAGGCAGCCTCAACCGCCGGGTGGCCGACCGCCTGGCCGAGTTGGCCGAGAAGCGGCGCAAGCTCAGCGCCAGGCCGAAGCCTGGCGAGGGCGGCAACGACCAGGGCGGCGGCGGCGGCCCGGCCGGCGGCGGCGACGGCGAGGGCGACGAGGAGGACGGCAACGGCGACGGCCCCGGCGAGCCGCCCCCCGAGCCCCCCACCCCGCCTCCCCCGGTGCCGCCGGCGAAGGACGGCCGGGGTGACGGAAAGCGTCGCGAAGGTGAAGGGAGGGACCGCGGCGACGAGGTCGGCGACGAAATGAAACCCCTCGACGAAGGGAACGGCGGCCGCGGTGACGAGAGCGCCCGCCTCGCGGGCGGCGAGGGCCACGGCAGGCGCGGCGCCGGCGCCGAGCGCAACGGAGACGGCGACGCCGCCGGCCGACGCGCACACCGTTCCGA
>CAZLBJ010000178.1:0-3932 GCA_964557755.1 uncultured Thermoanaerobaculia bacterium | reverse complement strand
GTCGGCGAGGGCCCTCTCCGCCCTGATGATTGCGGGCGTGACGCGCTCGGGTAACTGCGGCCGTCCGAACCAAATGGGCGCTGAGGCCAGATCGACCTCGCCCGGTATGATCCCGATGACATGTCCCGAGCGATGGCCCTGGTTGAGACGCTGTACCGTTTGATCGCCCGCGTAAAGAACAGGCTCAGCGGTGTCGCGGGGCGAAACATATTTTGGATCGACCCTCAGCACGACAAGCAGTCCGGCGGTCACAACTGGCCGGTTTTGAAGCCAGTTATGGCGGTATCCCACCTTCAGCCTGAACGGCTGAATCTCAACAATATCGATCACGGCGGATAGCGTCGCTGGCACACGACCCTCTTCGCCAGCTGCATCGGAGAGTGCGTCGCTTGGAACGGCCTGAGGTTTCGCCGCGGTCACGTTGAGTCCGTGGCAGGCCGAGACCGCCGCGAGCGAGCTAAACCACAATGCGCCAAGCAACATGCTGAGCTTGAGGCGGTGTGAGGTTGGCTTCAGTATTGGATTGCTTTTAGCCGGCATCACAGTCCTCCATGCGAAACGGTGTTTATCGAGATGCGAAACGGCAGGCGGATGCCGCCGGCGGGGACGAGAGCTCCTGGAGCAGCCCAGCGATGTCCACGCTCTCGGGTGCCGGGCAAGCCCCCAACGTGAAGATGGCGAGGGAGTCTCCCCTTCTGGCCAGTTGGCGACGGCCCCTGTGGATCGACTCCGCTCGCGACCTGGCCGTCGATCCCCGCCACCGCGCTCTTCACACCGGCCAGACCACGATCGCCGCCAGTCTCCTGGAAAGAGTCAGCAATCCGCTTGGCATTCTCCAGATCGTCCGACAGCAGCGACCTGCGCAGAATTTCAAGCAGTCGTTCCCTGTGAGATCCGTTCATAGATAATCCAGCTCACGTCTGCCGCCGAACCATTGAGTCAACGGGTCAGTTGGCGGCGGAATGCGGCACGTTCGGTGTCGTAATCGGTCCTCCACGCCTCGCCATCTCTTCCACGGGCTGCTTGTTTTCGTTAGTCTAGCAGAGTCTGAAGGAGCGGGCAATGACGACACCGCGCCTGTCGTCTAACCAGTGGCGAGCTGTCGTCTGATGCACCCGCTGTCGACCGGCGGCATTTGCCCATGCGCCTGGCGGGCCGTACGAGGGCTGCGCCGGAGTGCCCGGTCACAGCCCCAGCGTGTCGGCGGGGCTCTGCACCCCTTGGCCGCCGCGGTTGAGAACGTGGGTGTGATCATGGTGCTGCAACTCTGAGCCGGGCGCGGCCCTCCGTGCCCGCCCGGCTTGGGGCCGAGCGCCTCCTGCGGTATCGTCGCCACTGGAGGACCAATCCCATGCCCGAAGTCGATTCCAGCCAGGCCGCGCGCGACTACCGCCCCGAGGTGCCACAGCGCAGCGAGCCCTTCTTCCTCAAAGGCTCGAACGAGCTCGACTGGGGGCTCAAGAACCGCCTGGCGAGCATCTTCGACCCGCGCTCCGGCCGCACCGTCATGCTGGCCTTCGACCATGGCTACTTCCAGGGGCCGACCACCGGCCTCGAGCGCATCGACCTCGACGTCGTGCCGCTGACCCGCTGGGCCGACACCGTCATGTGCACCCGCGGCGTGCTGCGCAGCACCATCCCGCCGACCTACCGCGGCGGCGTCGTGCTGCGCGCCAGCGGCGGCCCGTCGATCCTCTCCGACGACCTGTCGAACGAGGAGATCGCCCTGTCGATGGAGGACGCCGTGCGCCTCAACGCGGCGGCGGTGGCGGTGCAGGTCTACGTCGGCGGCAAGAACGAGAAGCGGACGGTGCACAACATGACCCGCCTGGTCGACGCCGGCCAGCGCCACGGCATCGCCACCCTGGCGGTGACCGCCGTCGGCCGCGAGCTGACCCGCGACGCCCGCTACATGCGGCTGGCGACGCGCATCTGCGCCGAGCTCGGCGCCAGCTACGTCAAGACCTACTACGTCGACGACGGCTTCGACACGGTGACCGCCGCCTGCCCGGTGCCGATCGTCATCGCCGGCGGCAAGAAGCTGCCCGAGCCGGACGCCCTGCGCCTCGCCTGGCGCGCGGTGGAGGAGGGGGCGGCGGGCGTCGACATGGGCCGCAACATCTTCCAGTCCAAGAACCCGCGGGCGATGATCCAGGCGGTGCGCAGCGTCGTCCACGACGGCGAGTCGCCGGAGCGGGCGTACGAGCTCTACCAGGAGTTGGCCGGCGCCCCGGCGGCGGCCGGCGTCTGAGCGGGCCGCGCGGCACGCTCCACGGGCCACGGGAGGCGACGACGCCATGAAGGACCGCTGGAGCGACGCCGAGGCCCGGCGCTTCGTCGCGCGCTACGGCGAGGCCTGGGGCGAGGCGCTGGCGCTGCGCGTCTACACCAGCCGCCTGCTGGGGAGCGATCCCGACTTGGTGCTGCACGGCGGCGGCAACACCTCGCTCAAGGGCGCGGCCAAGGACCTCTTCGGCTTCGAGCGGCCGGCGCTGTACGTCAAGTCTTCCGGGCGCGACCTCGCGCTCGCCGAGCCGGAGGACCACCCGGCGGCGGACCGCGCCACGCTCGACCGGCTGGCGCGGCAGGACGGAGGCGGCGAGGCCGGCGACGACGTGGCGTTCCGCCGCGCGCTGCGCGCCGCCCTCTTCGATCCCGACGCGCCGACGCCGTCGATCGAGGCGCCGGTGCACGCCGTGGTGCCGGGCCGCTACGTCGACCACACCCACGCTGACGCCGTGCTGGCGCTGACCAACCGCCCGGACGGCGAGGCGGCGGTGCGCGAGGCGCTGGGCGAGGAGGTGCTGGTGCTGCCGTACGTCACGCCCGGGCGGCCGCTGGCGCGGGCGGTGGCGGCGGCGGTCGACGGCCTGCCGGAGGAGGCGCGCCGCGCCGGCGCGATGGTCTGGCTGCGGCATGGGTTGGTCACCTGGGATGAGACGGCGGAGGCGAGCTACCGGCGGACGATCGAGCTGGTGGAGCGCGCCGAGGAGCACCTGCGGCGGGAGCGGCGGCGGGGCGCGTCGGTAGCGGTGGGAGAGGGCGGTCCGGCGGGCGGCGAAGGGGAGGGCGACTCGGCGACCGACACGGCGGGCGAGAGGGAGCGCGCGGAGGCGGCCAGCACCGCGGACGGTGAGGCGAAGGGCGCCGGGCCGTTCGGCGCCGAAGAGGGCGCGGCGGCGGCCGGCCGCTGGTCGCGGGTCGCGCCGCTGCTGCGCGGGCTGCTGGCGGTGCTGTCCGGCGACCCGGACCGCCCCTGGTGCCGAGTGGTCCTGCGCCATGACGCCGGTCCCGAGACGCTGGCCCTCCTGTCGCGCCCCGACCTGCCGAGGCTCGCCGCGGGCGGCCCGCTCACCGCCGACCACCTCATCCGCACCAAGGCGGACCCGTTGGTGCTGCCGCACCTGCCATGGGACGACGCGGACGGTCTGCGGGAACAGCTCGGCGAAGAGGTCCGCGCCTTCGCGGTGAGCTACGAGGCCTACGTCGAGCGCCACCGCGACCGCCTCCCCCCTCTCGTCGAACCGTTCGACCCCCGCCCACGCGTCGTCCTCATCCCCGGCTGCGGCGTCGCCGGCGCCGGCGCCTCCGCCCGCGAGGCGCAGATCGCCCTCGACGTCGCCCTCCACACGCTGCGCGTCAAGGCCGCGATCGCCGACGCCGGCGCCGCCTACGAAGGTCTCTCCGAGGAGCACGCGTTCGACATGGAGTACCGGCCGATGCAGCTCGCCAAGCTGGGGCGCCACGCCGAGCCGCCGGCCTCCCTCGACCTCCCTGCCGCCACCGTCGCCCTGGTCACCGGCGCCGCGGGGGCGATCGGCGCCGGCGTCTGCCGCCGCCTGCTCGCCGCCGGCGCCCACGTCGCCGCCACCGACCTCCCCGGCCCGCCGCTCGATTCCCTCGCCGAGGAGCTGGCGGCCGAGCACCCGGGC
>CAZLBJ010000177.1:0-4477 GCA_964557755.1 uncultured Thermoanaerobaculia bacterium | reverse complement strand
GCCGACCCCGAGGCGCCGGCCGACCTGGTGCGCGGCGCGCCGCGGCCGCTAGGCGCCGGCGCGCGGGCGGCGGTGTCGCTCAACCTCGCTTTCGGCGGATGCAACGGGGCGCTGGGGTTCATGCCGGCGGACGGCGTCGGTGCCGCGGCCCGGCACGCGGCGGCGTGACTCCCCCCATCGACGTCGTCGTCACCGGCCGGGGGCTGGTGACCGCCTGCGGGCTGGGCTCCGAGGCGCTGGCCGCGGCGCTCGCCCGCGGCGAGCCGTGCGCCAGCCCCATCGAGCGCCTGGCGTCGGTCTCCGAGCGCCGCCGCGCGGCGCGCACCGCCGGCCGCGTCACCGGCACCGCCTGGGACGAGTGGCTGTCGCGGCGCGACGCCCGCCGACTGAGCCCGCCCTCGGCGTACGCCGTCGTCGCCGCCCGCATGGCGCTCGCCGACGCCGGCCTGGCGCTGCCCGCGACGCCCGACCCGGACTGCGCCGTCTTCCTCGCCACCGCCTTCGGCGCCTCGTCGTTCTCGCAGCGCATGCTCGACCAGGTGCTCGACGAGGGGCCGGAGGCGATCTCGCCGTTCCTGTTCATGGAGAGCGTCGCCAACGCGCCGGCGGGGCAGGTGGCGATCCTCTGCCGCGCCGGCGGCCCCAACCACACGCTGTGCCAGCGCGAGGCGGGGCCGCTGGCGGCGCTGGGGCGGGCGGCGGCGGAGGTCGCCCTCGGGCGCGCGGAGCGCGCCCTGGCGGGGGCGGTGGAGGAGGTCAACCCGCTGCTGCAGACGGCGCTCGACCGCTTCGGTGCCCTCTCCGACCGGCCGCGCCCGTTCGACCGCCGGCGCGACGGCGTCCTCGCCGCCGAGGGGGCGACGGTGCTGGTGGTCGAGCCCGCGGCCGCCGCCCGCCGGCGTGGCGCCCGCGCCCTGGCCCGGGTGCGCGCCTGGGGCGGCACCTTCGATCCGACGGCGCCGCCGGCCGACTGGGGCACGGGTGCCGACGCGGTGGCCGCGGGGATGCGGCGCGGCCTCGCCCGCGCCGGCCTGCTCGACGCCGGCGGCCGACCCGCGGCGGTCGACGCCGTCGTCTCCGGCGCCTCCGGGGCACGCCGCGGCGACCGCCTGGAGGCGGCGGTGCTGCGCGCCCTGTTCGGCGCCGGGCTGCCGCCGCTGCTGGTGCCCAAGGCGGTGACCGGCGAGTACGCCGGCGCGCCGCTGGCGGCGGCCCTGCTGGCCCTCGCCGGGCGCCCCTTCGCCGGCCCCGCGGGCGGCTTCGAGCCCGATCCCGAGCTCGGCGTGGCGCCGCACGACGGCTCGCCGCTGCCCCCCCTGCGCCGCGTGCTGCTCACCGCGCAGGCCGCCGGCGGCGCGGGGTCCTGGGGTATCCTCGATCATCCCGAGAGCTGAGCCACAATGAGACCCCAGGTCGCCGTCGCCGTCGCCGCCTACCAGGCCGCCCGCACCGTCGCGGAGGTGGTCGCCCGTGCCCGCCGCCTGCTGCCCGACCTGCTGGTGGTCGACGACGGCTCGACCGACGGCACCGCCGCGGCGGCCCGCGGCGCCGGCGCCGAGGTGGTGTCGCACCCCGTCAACCGCGGCAAGGGCTGCGCCCTGGCGACCGCCTTCGACCTCCTGTTCGACCGCGGCTTCGCCGCCGTCGTCACCGTCGACGCCGACGGCCAGCACCTGCCGGAGGAGATCCCGCGTCTCCTCGCCGCCTGGCGCGGCACCTCCGAGGCGCCGGGCGCCGACCTGGTGATCGGCGCCCGCGACCACTTGTTCACCGGCATGTCGGGCCTGCGCCGCGTCTCCAACCGCGGCTCGTCGCTGCTCATCTCCGCCGCCGCCGGTCAGCGCGTCACCGACGTGCAGAGCGGCTTCCGGCTCTACGACCGGCGGCTGGTGCGCGCCGTGGGCTTCCCCGAGGCCCGCTTCGAGGCCGAGAGCGCGGTGGTGGTGCGGGCGGTGCGCGCCGGCTTCCGCGTCGTCCAGGTGCCGGTGGCGCTGGGCTACGCCGACGGCCGTTCGACCAGCCACTACCGGCCGTTCGCCGACAGCCTGCGCATCGCCCGCGCGGTGCTCCGCGCGCGCCTGGACGCTTTCACGTGGATCCACGAACCGTCCTCGTGACCGGCGGCGGCCGCGGCATCGGCCGCGCCGTGGTCGAGGCCCTGCTCGCCGCCGACGCCGAGGCCCGCGTCGCCTTCACCTGGCGCGCCGGCGAGGCGGCGGCGCGCGGGCTGGTGGCCGCCCACGGCGGGCGCGCCCGCGCCTTCCACCTCGACCTCGCCGACCGCCGCCGACCGGAGGACCTGGTGGCCGAGGTGGAGGGCGAGCTGGGCGAGCTCCGCGGCCTGGTCAACAACGCCGGGATGCGCCGCGAGTCGATCGTCGCCCTGACCTCCGACGCCGACTGGGAGGCGGTGGTCGACGCCAACCTCGGCGGCGCCTTCCGCTGCTGCCGGGCGGTGCTGCGCGGCATGGTGGCGCGGCGCCGCGGCGCCATCGTCAACGTCGCCTCGCTGTCGGCGCTGCACGGCGTGCCCGGCCAGGGGGCGTACGCCGCCGCCAAGGCGGGCCTGCTGGGCATGACGCGCGTCCTGGCCCGCGAGGTGGGGCGGCGCGGCGTGCGCGTCAACGCCGTCGTGCCGGGGTTCGTGGCCACGGACATGACCGCCGACCTGCCGGCGGAGAAGGCGGCGGCGCTGACCGCCGGCCAGTGCCTGCCGGCCGGCGTCTCGCCGGCCGACGTCGCCGCCGCGGTGGTCTTCCTGCTCTCCGACGGCGCCGCCGCCATCACCGGCCAGGCACTGGTCGTCGACGCCGGCGCCTCGGCGTGAGCGTGGGCGGGCTCGGCGCCATCCGCGGCCGGCGCCGCTGGGCGGCGGTGCTCGCCCTCGCCCTGGCGGCCACCGCCGTCGCCGCCTGGAGCGCCAGCCGTCTCTCCATCTCCACCCGCATCGAGGAGCTGCTGCCCGAGGGCTCGCCGGCCGCCGAGGCCTACGCTCGCTTCCTCGCCACCTTCGGCGGCTTCGAGAAGGTCTACGTGCTGGTGCTGTGGCAGGGCGGGGAGGGCGTGCCGCCCGACGCCGCGCTGCTCGCCGAGGCCGCCGGCCGGCTGGGCGACGAGCTGTCCGGAAGCGCCGAGGTGGCGGCGGTGCGCTCCGGCCTCGCCCCCGGCGACGAGGACTTCCTGCGCACCGAGGTGCTGCCGCGGGCGCCGCTGTTTTCGGGCGGCGACGAGGCGGTGGCGGCGGCGCTCGAGCCGGAGGCGGTGCGGGCGCGCGTCGCCGAGCTGCGCCGCGCGCTGGTGGCGCCGGGGGGCGCGGCGCAGGGGCGCTGGCTGGCCGCCGACCCGCTGGGCGTCTCCGGCGGCCTCGAGGCGCTGGCGGAGGGCGGCTCGCTGGAGCTGGTCGACGCCATGACCGGCGCCTTCCTGTCGCCGGACGGCGGCGCCGCCCTGGTGCTGGTGACGCCGGCGGCGGGCGAGCTCGACGCCGCCGCCGGCCGCGCGCTGGCCGCCGCCCTCGACGCCGCCTATGCGGCGGTGCGCGCCGGCTTCCCCGACGCGCCGCTCGATTTCGCGGCCGTCGGCGGGCCGCTCTACGCGGCGCAGGACGAGGCGGTGCTGCGCGGCGACCTGGTGCGCACGGTCAGCGGCTCGATGTTGCTGGTCGGCCTCCTGCTGCTGGCCTACTTCGGCACCTGGGCCACGCCGCTGGCGCTGGTCGCCTCGGTGGCGGCGGGGGTGGCGTGGACCGGCGGTCTGACGGCGGCGCTGCACGGCGAGATCAGCGTCCTCGGCGTCTCCTTCGCGGCGCTGCTGCTCGGCCTCGGCGTCGACTACGGCATCCACGGCGCCAGCCGCTTCCGCAGCGCGCGGCTGGGCGGCGCCGCGCCCGGCGACGCGCTGCGCGCCGCCGGCCGCGACACCGGGCCGGCCATCCTCGCGTCGGTGGCCACCACCGCCGCCGCCTTCCTGGTGCTGTCGCTGGCCCACTTCCGGCCGGTGCGCGAGATGGGGCAGGTGATGGCGGGCGGCGTCGTCGCCATCCTCGCCGCCACCCTGGTGGTCGGCGCCCCGGCGCTCGCCCTCGCCGGCCACCTGTCGCGGCCGCCGGCGCCCGGCTCGCGCCGCGCCGCCCCCTGGCGCTGGGCTACCGGCGCTCGGCCGTCGCGCCACACGAGGTGGTGGCCGCCGTGGGGTTCGCCCTGCGCCCCGGGGACCCCGCCGAGATCGCCGCGCGCCTGGCGGAGTTCCGGGCCCACCGGCGCCGGACCCAGCCGCAGGGCGTGCGGACCTTCGGGAGCGTGTTCACCAATCCCCCGGGCGACTCGGCCGGACTGCTGCTCGAGGCGGCCGGCTGCAAGGGGCTCGCCGCCGGCGGCGCGCGCTTCTCGCCGGTGCACGCGAACTTCATCGAGGCCCGGCCGGGCTGCCGCTCCGCCGACGTGCTCACCCTGAGGGCCGAGGGCCGGGCGCGGGTGGC
>CAZLBJ010000176.1:0-3374 GCA_964557755.1 uncultured Thermoanaerobaculia bacterium | reverse complement strand
GATCCTCGCCGAGTTCGGCAGCCCCTTTTCATTGGAGGTGGATCGGCCCGACGAGA
This sequence comes from uncultured Thermoanaerobaculia bacterium, assembly GCA_964557755.1. GTDB lineage: Bacteria > Acidobacteriota > Thermoanaerobaculia > Multivoradales > JBCCEF01 > CAZLBJ01. The sequence continues at coordinate 3,318 of CAZLBJ010000176.1, read as the reverse complement.
TCCTCCAGCTCGGAGTGGCACCCAACCGCATCGACCTGCTGCGAGATCCCGGGAACGTGGATTTCGAGGGCGCCTGGTCGCGGCGGGTGGAAGGACGATACGGCCGATCGAAGACCTGGTGGATTGGTCTCGACGACCTGATCGCGATCAAGAGCCGGATCGACGATCCACGTCACCAGGAGGACACCAAGGTGCTGAGGATCGTCCGGGAGCAGCGGGACGGAAAGATCAACGAGGAGGAGGAACGATGACGGCGAAACCTGGCTGGGTTCTCTTCGGCGTTGGATTGCTCGGTCTGGTGTCGATCTCCCTGCAACTCCACGCCGACGGACAGGCCGCGGAGCCGGCGGCGATGCCGCGGGTGGCGGAGCTGGGGTGGTTGGAGGGACAGTGGGTGGGATCGATGGGCGAGGCGGTGATCGAGGAGCACTGGAGCGCGCCCGAGGGCAACACGATCATCGGCATGTTCCGGCTGGTGAAGGCGCCCGCCGAGGGCGGCGATCCCGGCGCCGCGCGGATCGGCTTCACCGAGTTCTGGACCGTCGAGCCCGGCCCGAACGGGCCGCGGCTCCTACTCCGCCACTTCAGCCCCGGCCTGGTCGGCTGGGAGGACAAGGAGGCGCCGCTGGTCTTCGAGCCGGTCGCCGCCGGCGAGCGCAGCATCACCTGGGAGGTCGACAAGCCCGAAGGCACCGTCCGCCTCGCCTACCCCAGCCCCGACCCCGACACCCTCGTCGCCGAGCTCCACGAACCCGACGGCTCCACCCCCACCTTCACCTACAAACGCGTAAAGTAAGCCCCCTACACCGTCCCCATCTCGCGCGCCCCCTGCCCCAGGGCCGCCCGCGCCGCCGCCAGGCGCGCCACCGGCACCCGGTACGGCGAGCACGACACGTAGTCCAGCCCGACCGTCTCGAAGAAGTGGATCGACGGCGCGTCGCCGCCGTGCTCGCCGCAGACGCCGAGGTGCAGGTGCTCCTTCACCTCGCGCCCCTTCTCGCATGCCGTGCGCACCAGCGCCCCCACCCCGTCGACGTCGATCGACGCGAACGGGTCCGCCGGCAGGATGCCGTCCTCGATGTACTTCGGCAGGAAGCTCCCCACGTCGTCGCGGCTGAACCCGAACGTCATCTGCGTCAGGTCGTTCGTCCCGAACGAGAAGAAGTCCGCGTGCCGGGCCACCTGGTCGGCGGTCAGCGCCGCGCGCGGCACCTCGATCATGGTGCCGATCGGCACCTCGATCTCGACCCCCTCCTCCTCGAACACCCGCGCCACCGTCGCCGCCGCCCGCTCGCGCAGCCGCGCCAGCTCCGCCTCGGTGCCGACCAGCGGCACCATGATCTCCGGCCGCGGGTCGCCGCCGGCCTTCTTCCGCGCCGCCGCCGCCCGCGCGATCGCCTCCACCTGCATCTCGTAGATGTCCGGCGCCGTCAGCCCCAGGCGGCAGCCGCGGTGGCCGAGCATCGGGTTCGACTCGGCGAGGGCGCCGGCGCGGTCCGCCACCTCCGAGGCCGCCACCCCCATGTCCGCCGCCAGCCCGGCCAGCGCGCGCTCGCCGTGCGGCAGGAACTCGTGAAGCGGCGGGTCGAGCAGGCGGACCGTCACCGGCAGGCCGTCCATGGCCTCGAAGATGCCCTCGAAATCGCCGCGCTGGAGCGGCAGGAGCTTGGCCAGCGGCGCCTCGCGGTCCGCCGCATTGCGGCCGAGGATCATGCGTCGCACCAGGGCGATGCGGTCCTCGGCGAAGAACATGTGCTCGGTGCGGCAGAGGCCGATGCCCTCGGCGCCGAAGGCGCGGGCGCGGCGGGCGTCCTCCGGGGTGTCGGCGTTGGCGCGCACGCGCATGCGGCGCTCGGCGTCGGCCCAGCCCAGCATGCGGCTGAAGGCCGCCGCCGCCGGCGACGGCTCGCGCCCCTCGAGCAGCACCTGCAGCACCTCCGACTCCTGGGGCTTCAGGCGCCCGGCGATGACCTCGCCGGCGGTGCCGTCGATCGACAGCTCGTCGCCCTCGTGCAGCACCGTGTCGCCGACCCGCACCTCCCCCGCCTCCTCGTCGACGGTCAGCTCGCCGGCGCCGACGATGCACGGCTTGCCGAGGCCGCGGGCGACCACCGCCGCGTGCGAGGTCATGCCGCCGCGCGAGGTGACGATGCCCATCGAAGCGTGCATGCCGACGATGTCCTCCGGCGAGGTCTCCTCGCGCACCAGCAGCACAGGGCCGGAGGCGGCCATCTCGGCGGCGCGCTCGGCGGTCAATGCGATGCGCCCCGCCGCCGCCCCGGGGCCGGCCGGCAGCCCGCGGGCCAGCAGGCGCCCGCCCTCGACCGCCTTCGTCTTCTCGTCTAGGTCGAAGACCGGCGCCATCATCTGCTCGACGTGCTGGGCGTCGACCCGCGACAGCGCCGTGCGCTCGTCGATCCGCCCCTCGGCCACCATGTCGGCGGCGATGCGCACCGCCGCCGGCCCAGTGCGCTTGCCGGTGCGCGTCTGCAGCATGTAGAGCTCGCCGGCCTCGATGGTGAACTCGACGTCCTGCATGTCCTTGTAGTGGTCCTCCAGCCGCGCGCACACCTCCTGGAGCCGGTCGAAGGCGTGCGCGAAGTCGGCGGCTAGGCCGCCCTCGCCGTCCTTGGGATGGATCGACTGCGGCGTGCGGGTGCCGGCCACCACGTCCTCACCCTGGGCGTTGACCAGGTACTCGCCGTAGATGGCGGGCTCGCCGGTGGCCGGGCTGCGGGTGAACGCCACGCCCGTGGCGCAGCCCTCGCCGCGGTTGCCGAACACCATCGCCTGCACGTTGACGCCGGTGCCCATGTCCTCGCCGAGGCCGTGGAGGCGCCGGTAGTCGCGCGCCCGCTGGTTGTCCCACGAGTCGAAGACGGCGCGGATGCCGCCCCACAGCTGCTCGTCCGGGTCCTGCGGGAAGGGCGTGCCGGTGGTCTCCTCGATCAGCCGCTCGAAGCGCTCGCAGACCGCCGCCAGCGACTCGGCGGAGAGCTCGGCGTCGGTGGCGACGCCCTGGTCGCGCCGCGCCTGGCCGAGGATGCGCTCGAGCTCGCGGTGCGGCACGCCCATCACCACGTCGCCGTACATGGTGAGCAGGCGCCGGTAGGCGTCGCGCAGGAAGCGGGCGTCCTCGCCGGCCTCGACGCGGGCGGCGACGATCTCGCGGTTCAATCCGAGCTTGAGGACGGTGTCCATCATGCCCGGCATGGAGACCGGGCCGCCGGAACGCACGGAGACGAGCAGCGGGTCGGCGGCGTCGCCGAAGCGCCGGCCCTGCAGCTCCTCGACGCGAGCGAGGTGCTCGGCGACCTC
>CAZLBJ010000175.1:0-17253 GCA_964557755.1 uncultured Thermoanaerobaculia bacterium | reverse complement strand
AGCGCGTCGAGGAACTCGAGGCACGCAGCGACCAGGCGGGCAGACGGCGCGAGGAGGGTGGCCCCCTCGCCGTTGCCGGCGCCCTCTGCCTCTACGGCTGCGCCGTCGGGCGCTGCCATGGGCGCCACTCCCGCCACCCCTCGCGGGACGCCGCACGGCGATGGCGCGCGCCGCCCCGCGGGCCCTGCCCCGTCACCGATTCGCGCGATTGGCGATGAGATCCTCGACCACCGCCGGCTCGGCGAGCGTGGAGGTGTCGCCCAGGGTGTCGAGCTCGTTCGACGCCACCTTGCGCAGGATGCGGCGCATGATCTTGCCCGAGCGCGTCTTGGGCAGGCCGGGAGTGAACTGGATCAGGTCGGGCGTCGCGATGGGGCCGATTTCCGTGCGTACCCAAGCCTTTAGCTCCCCCGACAGCGCCTCGTCGCCGCTCTCGCCGGCCATCAGCGTGACGTAGCAGTAAATGCCCTGTCCTTTGATGTTGTGCGGATAGCCGACCACCGCCGCCTCCGCCACCTTGGCATGCGCCACCAGCGCGCTCTCCACCTCGGCGGTGCCCATGCGGTGGCCTGAGACGTTGATCACGTCGTCGACCCGGCCGGTGATCCAGTAGTAGCCGTCCTCGTCGCGGCGGCAGCCGTCGCCGGTGAAGTAGAGGCCGGGGAACTGCGAGAAGTAGGTCTCGCGGAAGCGCCCGTGGTCGCCGTAGATGGTGCGCGCCAGCCCCGGCCACGGCTGCGCCAGGCAGAGGTTGCCGGAGACGCCGTCGCCCTCGAGCTCGCGCCCCTCGTCGTCGACCAGCACCGGGCGGACGCCGAAGAACGGCAGCGTCGCCGAGCCCGGCTTGGTGGGGATGGCGCCGGGCAACGGCGTGATCAGGATGCCGCCGGTCTCCGTCTGCCACCAGGTGTCGACCACCTCGCAGCGCCCCTCGCCCACCACGTCGTGGTACCACTGCCAGACCTCGGGGTTGATCGGCTCGCCGACGGTGCCGAGGATGCGCAGCGACGAGCGGTCGTGGCGCCGCACCGGCTCGTCACCTTCGCGGGCGATGGCGCGGATGGCGGTGGGCGCGGTGTAGAAAACGGTGACCCCGAGGTCCTCGACCACCCGCCAATAGCGCCCGGAGTCCGGGTAGACCGGCGTCGACTCGAACATCACCGTCGTCGCGCCGTTGGCCAGCGGCCCGTAGACGATGTAGCTGTGGCCGGTGATCCAGCCGACGTCGGCGGCGCACATGTAGACGTCGTCGGGCTTGAGGTCGAAGACGTACTCGTGCGTCATGGCGGCGAACAGCAGGTAGCCGGCGGTGGTGTGCAGCACGCCCTTGGGCTTGCCGGTCGAGCCCGAGGTGTAGAGGATGAACAGCGGCGACTCCGACGACATCCACTCGTTGGGGCAGGTCGAGCGCTGGCGGTCCATCTCCTCGTCGAGCCACAGGTCGCGCCCCGGCTTGAACGGCACCTCGGCGCCGGTGCGGCGCACCACCAGCACGGTGTCGACCCGCGACAGCCCCTCGACCGCCTCGTCGGCGGTGCGCTTGAGCGGGATGCGCTTGCCGCCGCGCAGCCCCTCGTCGGCGGTGACCAGCACGCGGGCGCCGGCGTCGAGGATGCGGTCGCGCAGCGAGTTGGCCGAGAAGCCGGCGAAGACCACCGAGTGGACGGCGCCGATGCGGGCGCAGGCGAGCATCGTGTAGGCGAGCTCCGGCACCATCGGCAGGTAGATCGCCACCCGGTCGCCGCGCCGCACGCCGTGGGCGAGCAGCACGTTGGCGACGCGCGCCACGTTGTGCTTGAGCTCCCGGTAGCTGATGCGCTGGTACTCCCCCGGCTCGTCGGCGGCCCAGATGATCGCCGTCTTGTCCGGTTGCGTCTCGAGGTGGCGGTCGACGCAGTTGTAGCAGGCGTTGAGCCGCCCGCCCGAGAACCACGCGAAGTCCACGACCTCCATGTCGTAGTCGAGCACCCCCGAGAACGGGTGGTACCACGACAGCCGCTGCCGCGCCTCCTCGCCCAGAACCCCTCCGGGTCGGCGAGCGAGCGCGCGTAGAGCTCGCGGTACTGGTCGAGGGAGGCGATGCGGGCGTTCTGGGCGATGGAGGTCTTGACCGGAATCATCCGTATATCTTATCCGCCCCCTGCTATCCTCCCGTCCCATGCTGCGACACCTGAAGCTGGTCACCGGGGGCGAGAGCCACGGGCCGGGGCTGACCGTGCTGCTCACCGGCATGCCGGCCGGGCTGCGGGTCGACTTCGAACTGATCCAGCGCGACCTGGCGCGGCGGCAGCACGGGTACGGGCGCGGGCGGCGGATGCAGATCGAGCGCGACCAGGTGGAGGTGCGCGGCGGCGTGCGCGGCGGCGAGACGCTGGGCTCGCCGCTGGCGCTGTGGGTCGAGAACCGCGACTGGAAGAACTGGCAGACGATCCTCGACCCGGTGGAGGTCGACCCGCGCATGGCCGAGCAGCGGCGCATCACCTCGCCGCGGCCCGGGCACGTCGACCTCGCCAGCTCGATCAAGTACGCGCGCCGGGACCCGCGCGACGTCCTGGAGCGGGCGTCGGCGCGCGAGACCACCGGCCGCGTCGCCGCCGGCGCCTTCGCCAAGATGCTGCTCGCCGCGGTGGGCTGCGAGGTCAAGAGCGGCGTGCGCTTCCTCGGCCCGATCGGCGCCGACCGCCCGGTGCCCACCTGGGAGGACCTCTGCGGCGTGGTCGAGGACTCGCCGCTGCGCGCCGTCCACCGCGAGCTCGAGGACGAGATGGTGGCGCTGGTCGACCGCGCCAAGGAGGAGGGCGAGACGCTGGGCGGCGCGGTGACGGTGATCGCCCACGGCGTGCCGCTCGGCCTCGGCTCGCACGTCGCGTGGGACGACAAGCTCGACGGCCGGCTGGCGCAGGCGGTGATGTCGGTGCCGGCGGTCAAGGCGGTGGAGATCGGCGCCGCCGTCGCCACCAGCCAGGGACTGGGCTCCGCCGCCCACGACGCCATCGAGCACCGCCCCGAGGCCGCCGAGCCCGGCGGCCGCTGGCACCGCCCCACCAACCGCGCCGGCGGCACCGAGGGCGGCGTCACCAACGGCGCCGACGTCGTGGTCACCGCCTACAAGAAGCCGATCGCCACCCTGCGCAAGGGCCTGCCCAGCGTCGACCTCGACACCCTCGAGCCGCACGCGTCGACCTACGAGCGCAGCGACGTCACCGCCCTGCCGGCGGCCGGCGTCATCGCCGAGGCGATGGTCGCCCTGGTCCTCGCCGACGCCCTGCTCGAGAAGCTCGGCGGCGACTCGATGCCCGAGCTCCTCGCCCACTGGCAGGAAACGAAGAGCCAGCAGCTCGACTGGCCACCGCAAGGCGGCCAGAGGTAGCATCGCTGCTCATCCGCAATTCGGGGTTTAAGCCGAGTGCGTTATCCGCTCTTCAATCGGTGAGTAGCGCCGATATGAGGCCTGCCGAACCCCGTCACCCGCTGCATACTCTAATTCGACTAGAAGCCCGTCTTCATTATGGATGCCTTGAAGCCTTCGCCCGAGGAGTTCTGCAAGTTGAATATCTGCTGTGGTGCAAATCACCTGGCGGCCAGACTTCCGGATTGCACTCAACAGCTCCACTAGGTGCAGCGCCCGGAAATCATCAATATGCTGCACTGGATCATCAAGAATGAGACTTCTCAAACGCGACCAGTCGTTACCCAGATATACGGCCAGCAAGAATGCGATTCCAATCGCCCGCTTCTGTCCACTACTAAACAAAAAGCGAGGATTCAGGTCGTCACCGACCTTCAGCGAAAGAAAACGGCGCACGTCACCTCGAATATGATATTGCAGCCTTGGCCAATCAGAATGCGGCCTTAGCCGCAAGTAAAGCTCCTCGAGAAGCGGCCCGAGTCGCGCCAACCGCTCTTCAATCAATTCCCCTTCTATACGCCTCACTGAATCCAGAGCGGCCTTAGCTCGGCCATGGGCCATTCTTGCAGCAGTAACCTCCCGCTGAATTAGGTCGCCCTCCTCACGCACAGCAGATAAACGCCTCTCAAGGTCTCCGACGGCCTCAGCTGCCCTTGATGCCTCCAGGGTAGAAACATACCTGTCAAGCTCCGCTGCATCCATCCAAGCACTTTCCGCAGCACTTCGCACGCTTGAACTGCCGCCAACGGACCCCAGGGCGAGATCTTCCAACTCGCGGAGAAGATCGGCTTCTTGCTGTTGAATCATCGCCAAGAGTTGGCCATGATCGCTAACCGCCCGCTCAGCACGCAGCAGTCTCGATCGCGAAGCTTGCAACTCTTGCTCCAGATCAGCCTGTCTCCGCGTGAGCTCAATCAGTTCTGCATCTATTCTTGCCACCTGCTTTCGGACCGATCGGACGTGATCTCCGAACGTGGCTTCGGTAATCTCTGACCCACATAACGGACATTCGCCGTTACGTAGTCCGATCCTCTCACCAACATCCAGCAATGTTGCCATGAGTCTCACCTCGGATTCATTCGATGAGACGGCAGCAAATTCGGCGTCTAACTTCTCGCGCTCCTCTTCACGGCTTCGCACCAGAGATCGTACTTGGTCCAACGCAGCACGCAACATCTCTTGCTCATCCCAGAACTCTGAAGACTGGATTCGCTTCTTCTGTTCCTCAATTTCGACCAACCCCTTTGCGACAAGAGCTAGCTTGTCCGCACGCTCCCGGGATTCAAGAATCTTTTTCCGACCGGCTTCGACAAGAGCAAGAGCAGTAGTATTTGGAAGATCTAGGAGCTCCTGGAGCCGTGACTCAGCCTCTCGCATTATCTCTGTTGACGCAACCTCAGCCTGTAGTTCAGCGATGCGCTCATGAAAGAATGCAATATGGCTTCGAGACGCAACATACCGCTCCTCTGCCTGCTGCACCTTTGAACTCAGGAGACTGCATGCATCCTGAAGCGTCTTCGCAAATCTGGGCAAATCTGTTTCACCGACCGCTGAGCGGACCAATCGATATCGCTCAGTCTCCTGAAGATCAATGCTCAGCCTAGTGACTTCCTCATCTCTGATGATCGCGGACTCCAGGATTCCAGGAACTGGGTCCGAAGGCATGCGCCTGACGTCGCAGGTTAGAGCCCTCACATTCAATTCGGACTCTGGGCACGCCAGCCCTTTCCGAGTCCGGCGAATCTCATGTTCCAAGCCGTCCTCGTCAACCATCCACACTGCCACATACTCTTCGTTTGGCTCACCTTTGCCACGCCACCAAACGTAATCACTTATCTTCTCTTGGCGCTCCGTCTCTCCCCCTCCACTCCGCAACTCACCAGTAAGGGCAAACTCAACCGCATCACAGATACTGCTCTTGCCGGCACCATTAGACCCAGCAAGAACCAAGAATCCGCTTGGCACATCGATTTCCAATGCGCCCTTCACACCTCTGAAGCCTGCGCAACTAATCCGCGAGATCTTCATGTCTGGCAAGAAGCTCCTTTACGATATCAGCGGCCGACTCATCGCTAGCTAGCGACGCTTCAAGCCACCCAGGGACACTACGATCTTCCTGAAGTCGCTCTTTAAGATTAAAGGGAAGAAGCGAGCCTACTTGGTGCAGCGGCAGAATTGGAGACAAAGCAGCCTCAATAGCCAACTTTGATCCTACGCCAGCTCTGGCGATCTTACGAGCACTGCGGAAGTCCTCCTCAACTTCAAAAAGTTCCTGCTGCTGAGCCACAGTGCACGAACCCGCAGTAAGAAAGACGGCGTATAGATTAAGTGCCTTACTAGGAATTCGTGACAGACGCAGGGTATTATCCCGTACAAACAAATCTTGGACCTTTTGCCAGTGAATGAGCAAGTCTGCGACCTTCGGCATTTCCTGAATAAATCCGAATATTGTTGCATCCTCGAACAGTATCTGGTCCTTGGCCGATGAACTCCTCGTGGTATATCCGCTTCCAGCCAAGATCCTGCGAGCCGATTCAATGATCTGCACTGTCATCGATTTTACCTCTGAAAAATGTCCAAGTCGTTCTCTGTCTTCCAGTTTTGTGCAACAGTCGGTCTCATGATTGTCGCAGAGGAATCCGGGCGGAGAATATCCGCGGGCGTTGGATCAGGAAAGGCACCGACACACACGATCGTATCTACACTCCCTCGAACGTCAGCCGTGTCTAGTAACACCGATTTGACATCACTCATTAGTCGGCCTGCACCATTGAAAATTCTATAGGTCTCGCCACCAAAATGAACTACTCCACCATTCAGAACTGCCCCCAGAATGAGAAAACGAGATAGAATAGCACCGACTATCTCCAGCTTCTCGGTGCTCAGTGTTCTAATAGGCTCGGATGGCACAACACCAGTCAAATCGCGTCGGAGATTATAGAGCCCTTCGCTCCCGTCGGAGACATTTCCAAGCGACGGTTCGCTGTGACTCACACTACCACTTAGGCGCTGGTAGGTAGATGTTGAATCGTGAAGGAGGCGTCGCAAGAATTGTAACGACAACTCCACACGCAAGCTGTCGAGGAACTGGCTTCCGCTTTCCTGGACATGAAAAAATGAAACTCCGCTACTCTCCTCTGCCCAAGAGGAGAGACTGGGCGCTTTCGCTTTCAACACATCGACCGTTGCCGGATCGACTAGGACGACTGTGCGCCTCTCATCACCGGGTAAACCGACGATTACTTCTTCTAGGAGGCTGTTGAGATAGGCCCAGTCGGACCAGAAGCCAACAAATACGATATCCCGCTGACGCAGGTTACTCCTGATCCAAGTTCTTGATAGCTCAATCCGAGCGGAAATCGGTTCGACATGAAGCTGCTCTTGAAGCCAAACCGTGTGATTACGGTCTCTATGGCAGCAGCCATGTATTTTGAGCAGAGGCTTTCGCACAGATGGAGTAGTTTGGACCTCATCTCCATCCAGAGCTGGCACAAAATCGCCTTCCCCTAGGTCATAGGCCGCGTCCTCAATATGTGTGTCGTAATTTGTGGAGATCGCGATCTCAAAACCACCGCAAAGTAGAAAGTCGGCAATAGCTTTGTGTCCGTTATTGGGATTCCTCTGAAAGGGTCGCCAGTCCATCAGCCTGTTAATAAACAGCGATGTCAGCTGGTCATTCCTCCAAATATGCCGTGCCAGTTCTTCTAGGTTCTCGTGAAGCGTGGCCGGCAACAGATTGCCCGTGATTGTCTCATAGGCTTTTGCTAACTTCCCTGACAGCGTCTTGGCTGAAGGCAGTTTTGTAGGTGCAGCCATTGAGAGTCCTGCGCCGCAGAAGATTGCTAGGCGGCCGGCTGCAATCGAACCCAAGAGTCGTGTGCGGACGACTTCATCCACTGAAAGATCTCTCCATTTTATCCGCCGTCGATACTTGGCTCTGGACAGGCGCAGGGACGATCTGCCGGTGGTCGACAGCCTGAGACATCTGGAGACCGCCTCGCAATGCCATTGAATCCGATGCTACTGGACTATTGGATCTCCTTCAAGGCCTTCGCCATTCCGAGGCCTGTCTAGCAGGAGGGCGACATCATCCAAGACGCGCACTGCAGTGGTTCTCAAAGGTGACGGGACAGTCGAGATCAGCCGCCGCGGTGGGTGATGCGGTAGATGGCGCCCGCCTCGTCGTCGGAGACCAGCAGCGCCCCGTCCGGCATCACCTGCACGTCCACCGGCCGGCCCCAGGCCGAAGCACCTTGCAGCCAGCCGGTGGCGAAGGGCTCGACGGAGCTCACCTCGCCGCCCTCGATGCGCGCCAGCATCACGCGGTAGCCGATCTTCGTGCTGCGGTTCCACGAGCCGTGCTCGGCGAAGAAGGCCTGGTTGCGGTACTCGGCGGGGAACATTCCGCCGGTGTAGAAGCGCAGGCCGAGCGCCGCCACGTGCGGGCCGAGCTTGGCCGCCGGCGCCACGTAGTCGGCGCACGGGTGCCCCTCGCTGAGCTCGGGGTCGGCGATGTCGCCGCCGTGGCAGTACGGGAAGCCGAAGTGGAGGCCGGCGCGCGGCGCGTGGTTCAGCTCGTCGGGCGGCCGGTCGTCGCCCAGCCAGTCGCGCCCGTTGTCGGTGAACCACAGGGCGCCGGTCTCCGGGTGCCAGTCGAAGCCCACCGTGTTGCGGATGCCGCGGGCGTAGATCTGCCGCTGCGAGCCGTCCGGGCGGACGCGGGTGATCGTCGAGTAGATCTCGTTCTCCGGCGCGCAGACGTTGCACGGCGCGCCGACCGGCACGTACAGCCAGCCGTCCGGCCCGAAGGCGATGAACTTCCAGCCGTGGTGGCGGTCGCTCGGGTAGTCGGCGGTGACCACCGCCGGCTCCGGCGGGTCGGCGAGGCGCTCGTCGATGCCGTCGTAGCGCAGGATGCGCGACACCTCGGCGACGTAGAGGGCGCCGTCGCGCCAAGCGACGCCGTTGGGCATGTTCAGGCCGTCGTCGATGGTGTGCACGCGGTCGGCGACGCCGTCGGAGTCGGCGTCGGTCAGCGCGTACACCGGCCCGCCGCGCTCCCGCGTGCCGACGTAGAGGACGCCGTTCGGCGACAGCGTCATCGAGCGCGCCCCGGGCACGTCGGCGCTGAACACCGAGATCGAGAACCCCGCCGGCAGCTCGATCGAGTCGATCGGCAGGCCGTGGTCCGGCGCGGAGCGGGGGGCGGCGGCGGCGGCGGTGGCCTCTTCCGCGCCTTCGGCCGCCGGCGGCGAAGCGGGCTCCCCCACCTCGGCCGCGTCCCCGTCGCCCGCCGCGCACCCCGCGGCGAGGAGAACGGCGAGCAGCGAGAGGAGAGATCGTTGGAGCTTGGACGTGGTCATGGCGCCCTTTCTCGCGTGCAAGCCATGCGCCGTCAGAACAGGATCAGCGCCACGCCGACCGCCATCAGCGCCACCGCCGCCACCTGAATGCGGCCCACCGCCTCGCCGAACAGCGACCGGCCCCAGACCAGGGCGAGGACGTTGCCGACGCCGCGCTTGAGCGTCTCCACGAAGGCCACCAGCGTGAGGCCGTAGGCGATGAACTGGAGGCCGAGGGCGAGGGTGGAGACGACGACGGCGCCGAGCGTGCCGAGCGGCGCGCGGCGCACCTGGCCGAGGTCGCGCAGGCGGCCCTGCGCCGCCAGTACGGCGAGCATGGCGGCGCCCACGCCGCCGCACAGCACGAAGGCGTGGAACGGCACGCTGGCGCGCTGGAAGGCGATCTTGTCGAGCACCGGCGCGATCGACCAGCAGACGGCGACGACCAGCATCAGCAGCGCGCCGCGCTCGCGCACGAAGGCGCGCAGCATCGCCGGCAGCGTCACCCGCTCGTCGTGGCGCAGGTTGAGCAGGAAGGCGCCGGCCACCACTGCCGCGATGCCGACCGCGTGGACGCCGGTCGGTACCTCGCCGAGCAGCGGGATGCCGAGCAGCGTGGTGATCGCCGGCGTCAGCGACAAGAGCGGCAGGGTGAGGCTGATCGGCGCCAGCTTGAAGGCCCAGAAGAAGGCCAGGTTGGCGACCACGTTGAGGGCCACCGAGGCGAGCGCCGGCGGCCAGTAGCCGGCCGCCACCGCCGGCCAGCCCTCGGCCAGCACCCAGGCGAGGAACAGCGGCGTCTGCCCGGCGGTGAGCAGCACCAGCAGCGGCGCCGGCTCGATCTTCGCCACCAGCGCCTTGCGGCTGACGTCGAACCCCGACCACGCCAGCGCGCAAGCCAGGGAGACGGCGATGGCGAGGAGCGAGTGCATGCCGCGGCGCAGTGTACCCTCGCCGCGCGCCGGCCGTGAACGCCCCGCGGGGCAGGCCGCGCATGCAGGTTTCGCGATACGCTTCGTGGCCCGCGGGCGCCGGCCCGCGACAGCGCTACCATGGTCCTCCGATGCAACTGACCCCCGAGCTGATCGCCGACGTCCTGGTGCGCCAGGGGCGCATCTCCGCCGAGCAGGGCGAGACGGTGCGCCGCGAGGCGAAGCTGCTGCCGCAACGGGTGCGCTCGTCGCGCGCCTACGAGCAGAAGGCGTTCGGCTACGAGCTGATCCAGCAGCTCCACCTGCCGGACCTCGCCACCGGCGGCGTCATCGGCGAGCAGGAGATCGCCGACGCCATCGCCGCCGACGCGCGCTGCGGCCGCGTGCGCATCGACACCCTCAAGCTCGACGCAGAGCTGATCGAGGCGAAGGTCTCCCGCCCGTTCGCCAAGCGTCACCGCATGCTGCCGCTGGAGATGCTCGACGGGCGGCTGCGCGTCGCCTGCGCCAACCCCTACGACATCGAAGGCATCGACTCCTTCCGCCGCCTGGCGGCGCGCGACGTCGAGCTGCTGGTCGCCTCCGAGCCCGAGGTGCTGCGCTGCCTCACCGAGTTCTACGGCCTGCGCCACTCGGTGCGCCGCGCCGAGCGCGAGCTGTCGAGCGGCATCGACATCGGCAACCTCGAGCAGCTCGTCAAGATGAAGAGCGACGTCGAGATCGAGTCGAGCGACCGCCACGTCGTCAACGCCGTCGAGTTCATGCTCCAGCACGCTTTCGAGAACCGCGCCTCCGACATCCACATCGAGCCGAAGCGCGAGGACAGCGTGATCCGCTTCCGCATCGACGGCGTGCTGCACCCGATCCAGACCATGCCGCGGGTGGTGCACCGGGCGGTGGTGTCGCGGCTGAAGACGATGTCGCGCCTCGACATCGCCGAGAAGCGCCGCCCGCAGGACGGGCGCGTCAAGACGGCGCGCAACGGCCGCGAGATCGAGATGCGCGTCTCCACCCTGCCCACCGCCTTCGACGAGAAGATGGTGCTGCGCATCTTCGACCCGCAGGTGCTGATGCAGGACCTCGGCGAGCTCGGCTTCTTCACCGACGAGCTGGCCCACTTCCACGACTTCATCAGCCGCCCGCACGGCATCGTGCTGGTCACCGGCCCCACCGGCTCGGGCAAGACCACCACCCTGTACTCTGCCTTGAACATCCTCGCCAACGACCAGATCAACATCACCACCATCGAGGACCCGATCGAGATGGTGAGCGAGGCGTTCAACCAGACGGCCGTGCAGCCGAAGGTGGGGGTGACCTTCGCCAGCGCCCTGCGCCACATCCTGCGCCAGGACCCGGACGTCATCATGGTCGGCGAGATCCGCGACGGCGAGACGGCGCAGTACGCCATCCAGGCGGCGCTCACCGGCCACCTGGTGTTCTCCACCCTGCACACCAACGACGCCGCCTCCTCGGTCAGCCGCCTCGCCGACCTCGGCGTGCAGCGCTTCCTGATCAGCTCGACGCTGGTCGGCGCCATGGCGCAGCGGCTGGTGCGCAAGATCTGCCCCCACTGCGCCGTCGAGCGCCACCTGACGCGCGAAGAGATCCAGACCCTGCGCCTGGCCGTGCCGGAGGGCAAGAAAGTGCGGGTGCGCGAGGGCGAGGGCTGCCCCGAGTGCCGCGGCACCGGCTACCTCGGGCGCACCGGCATCTTCGAGATCATGCCGGTCGACGACGCCGTCAAGGAGCTGATCATCCGCGGCGCCGACACCCCGGAGGTCAAGCGCGCCGCCGTCGAGCACGGCATGAGGACGCTGCGCCAGAGCGCCCTGCGCAAGCTGGCCGAGGGGACGACGACGTTCGAGGAGGTCGTGCGGGTGACCGGGATTTGAGACCGGGACCGGGTCCTCGATCGCCAGGAGAACAGATCGGCGAAGGGAGGAGGAGCGGGGTTCACCGCCGGCCCGCCGCCCGCCGCTTGAAGTCCTCCTTGGCGAAGCCGTGGGTGCGCATCTTCGCGTAGAGCGACCGCGGGTCGATGCCGGCGCGGCGCGCCGTTTCCCCGACCTGGCCGCCGGTGCGCGACAGCCAGCGGTGCAGGTAGGCGCGCTCGACCTCGTTCACCACCGCCTGCGTCACCTCCGGCAGCGGGCGCTGCAGCCAGTCGTCGCCGTGCCAGGGCAGCAGGGCGCGGCCGTCGCCGGCCGGTTCCCCCTCGCCGGCCGCCGGAGGCCACGACCACCGGCAGGTCGGCCAGCGTCACCTCCGAGCCGCGGGCGAGGAGGACGGCGCGCTCGACGACGTTGGCCAGCTCGCGGACGTTGCCCGGCCACCCGTAGGCGGCGAGCGCCGCCCGAGCCGCCGGCGACAGCGCTCCCGCGAGGCGCCCGAGGCGGTGCGCGAAGTGACGCACCAGGCTTCGGCCAGCGCCCCCACGTCCTCGCCACGCTCGCGCAGCGGCGGCAGGGTGAGGACGACCACCGCCAACCGGTAGTAGAGGTCGTCGCGGAAGCGGCCCTCGGCGCGGGCGTGGTCGAGGTCTCGGTTGCTCGCAGCCACGATGCGCACGTCGACCTGAGTCGCACGCTCGCCGCCCAGGCGCTGCACCTGCCGCGTCTCCAGGACCCGCAGCAACTTCGCCTGCAGGCCGACCGGCAGGTCACCGATCTCGTCGAGGAAGAGGGTGCCGCCGTGGGCGAGCTCGAAGTGGCCGCGGCGCGCCCGCTCGGCGCCGGTGAAGGCGCCGCGCTCGTGGCCGAAGAGCTCGCTCTCCCACAGCGACTCCGGCATCGCGGCGCAGTTGAGGGCGACGAAGGGACCGCGGGCGCGTGGGCTGCGCGCGTGGAGGCGGCGCGCCAGCCACTCCTTGCCGACCCCGGTCTCGCCGAGGATCAGCAACGACGTGTCGACCTCGGCCACCTGATCGGCGTCGTCGAGCAGGCGGCGCATCACGTCGCTCCGAGGCTCGACGTCGGGCCCTCCACGGCCACCCCCGCGCGCCGCCAGCTCGGCGAGGAGGCGCTCGCGCCGGCGCTCGACGAGAGCGCGCAGAGCGCTCGACAACGCTCGCTCCGAGAGCTCCTCGGGCAGCACCGCGAAGACGCCCGCGGCCAGCAGGTCGGCGCGCTCCTCGGCCGCCTCGTGCGGCGACAGCACCACGACCTCGGCGCCGGTGGCGCTGCGCAGCCGGCTGACGGCGTCGCGCGGCGCCGGTGCCAGTGCGTCGAGGGGCACGAGGACCAGGTCGGCCGGATCGGCGGCGGCGGCTCCCGCCACCGGCGGTACGACGATGGGGGCGCCGGCCAGGGCGCGGCGCAGGCGCGCCACCAGGTCGGCACGATCGGTCAGCAGGTGGATGCGCAAGAGCATGCGGTCCTCCTCCGTTTCGGAAGTCGCATTCCGAATCGGGCATGAGCTTCCGGAAGTCCGCTTCCGAAATCAACTTCGGCGACTCGCCACGGATTCCCGCAAGTCCTTGGTTTTCAAACCATTCGCCGCTCGGAGCACGATTGGCAGGGCGCGTGCTCTACCACGACGGTCGAGAAGGTCCGGCGCGCCCCCGAATGACCGGCGGCACGGCAACGGTCCCCTCTCGGAGATTCATACGATGCAACCTCGGTATTCGCCACTCTGCCAGCTGTTCGTCGTGCTGTTCCCGCTGCTGCCCTGCACCGCCGCCGCGGCTGAAGCGCCCGTCGTCACCTTCGAGGACTCGACGGTCGTCGTCGCCGCCGGCCAGCCCGCCGGCCGTTTCGCCCTCCTCGGCGTCGGCCGCCTCGCCGGCGGCTACCTGCCCGCGCAGGTGCGCCTGGGCGACCTCGTGGTCGCCGACGCGCTCGGCGACGCGCGCTACGAGAGCGCCTATGGCGTGCCGCAGCCGTCCGTCTGGGCCGCCGTCGACCTGGCGACCGGCGAGGTCACGCTCGCCGCGCCCGGGCAGGACGGCGTGCGGCTCCGCGAGGTGCCGCCCCGAGCCCTGCGCCAGGAGCTCGACGGGCTCGACGACCGCCGCCGCTTCCTCGAGGTGCTGGTGGTGCGCCCGGACTCCGCTCCCGGCGCCGGCGACGGCGGCGCCTGGCTGCGCGCCTTCGGCGACGGCGGCGACGGGGACGGCGACGGCGCCACCAACGGCAACCTGCGCGTCGTGCCCTCGCTGCTCGAGCCGCTCGGCGACGCCCCCGCGGCGCCGGCCCGTTTCGCACCCGGCGACGTCGTCGTCGCCATCGATCCCGACACCCTGGAGGCGTGGACCGCCTCCGTGCCTGGCCGCTGAGCGCCGGAGACCGCCATGTCCGCTCATACCATGATCAGACTCTCCGTCGAGCGCCGGGTTCCCGCGCTCCTCGCCCTCACCCTGCTGCTCGCCGCGGCCCCCTTCGCCGCCGCCCAGCAGGACGCCAACCTCCAGCGCGGCTTCTCCGCCGAGAAGGTCTACGCCTTCGGCGAGGTCGACTCGGTCAACCTGTTCAACGGCAACCTGGTGCTCACCATCCCGCTCGGCGGCAGCTACCCGGTGGGCGGCAGACTCTCCTACGGGCTCGTCCTCACTTACAACTCCAACGTCTGGGACTTCCAGTCGCGCATCGTCCCCCTCGCCGAGTACCTGCAGGCACGCCCCGGCGGCCACTTCAATGCCGGACCGGGCTTCCTGCTGACGCTCGGCCAGCTCCACGCGCCGGGGAGCCAGTACAACCAGCACTGGGCGTGGCAGTACGTCTCCGAGGATGGCTCGCAGCACAACTTCTACGCCAAGCTCCACGTCGACGATACGACGAGCAACACCTACTACGCCTACACCCGCGACGGCTCGTACCTGCGGATGTTCGTCAATCCCCAAGACGCCACGAAGCGCACCGTCGAGCTGCCCGACGGCACGGTCAAGTCCTTCGAGCAGGTGGGGACCCAGTGGCGGCTGACGTCGATCGCCGACCGCTTCAAGAACGTGCTCACCGTCAGCTACCCGACCACCACTCAGTGGAAGCTCTCCGATGGCCACCGCGACCACTACGTGAACTTCGCCGCCATGACGAGCGACGGCCAGACCGTCCACTACGTCTCGAGCATCGAGCTGGCGACGGTGGGAGGTGGCCCCCGTGCCGTGTACACCTTTACCTACCTCGACCGCTCCGTGGCGCGGCACTGCGAGGACACCGACCCGCTCACTGACATCAATGCCACGTTGGCGACCCTCTCCACGGTCACTCTGCCGGACGGCTCGGCCTGGCGCGCGGACGACTACTACGGCACCTGCGCCGAAGGCACCGGCATGCTGAAGCGGCTGGTCCTGCCCACCCTCGGCCGCCTCGAATGGACCTACCAGACCTACACCTATCCCCAGCGCTCGCCCGGCGTCGGCGGCGGCACGCTGCAGCTCACGAGCAACAAGGGGGTCGCCACCAAGAAGGTCCTCAACGCCGGCGGCACCTGCGAAACCTGGGAGGGCGTCGGCTGCCAGTGGACCTACACCTGGTCGGGGGCGACCGGGCCGCGCAAGACGACGGTGAGGTACCCGACCGGCGACGAGACGGTGTTCTGGTTCAGCCAGCCGTTCGGGCTCTCGACGACCGGCTACACCGGCTGGGAGTACGGCCTGCCCTTCCACCCGACGACGACCGACGGCGCCGGCCGCTACCTGTCGCAGGAGGTCTACGACGGCACCGCCGCCACCGGAACCAAGAAGCGCTCCGTCTACCTGCGCTACGAGCGCGACAAGGTGCCGCAAGCGATCTCGATCCCGGAGGATTGGTACAACACGAACCGCCGTCCGGCGTCGGAGAAGACCGTGTCCCACGACGACGGCGGCCGGTACGCCGAGACCACCTGGTCGGAGTTCGACGGCCTCGGCCACTACCGCAAGGCGGTCACCTCCGGCAGCTTCGGCGCCGGCGACGTGCGCACCGCATACACCGGTTACAGCCCGGAGAGGGGCATTTACAACATCGTGGCCTCGACCAACGGAAACGGGGCCGACCACAGCTACACCGACTGGCCGGTCGCCACGAACTGGGTGCTGGATACCTTCGACCAGCGCTGGCAGGAGGAGGGCGGCGTCCGTGCCGTCGAGCTGTTCTGCTTCGAGAACCAGAAGACGGCGTCCCGCAACGGCTACCTCCGCCGCCACCGCGTGCTCTCGGGTGCCGCACCGGCGAGCAACGACCTGTTGACCGACTACGAGCCCTTCCTCCTGACCGACCCCGACTACGGCGAGGTGAGGCGAGAGCGGCACCACGGCGGCGACGTGCAGAGCGTGCCGACGACCGCCACCTGGTGCACCGACACCCTGGCTGGCGAGCAGTACCGCGTCGACCACACCTACGCCGGCGGCACCCGTGCCACCTCGCGCTGGGTCGACGGGGCCGGCACGAACCTGCCTTTCTACACCCTCGACCTGACGATCGATCCACACACCGGGTTGCCGGTGAAGAGCCGGGACGTCTCCGGCATCCTCACCGATTACACCTACGACGCCCAGGGCCGGCTGACCTGGGAGAAGCCGCAGGCCGGTCACGGCGCCTGGATCAGCTACGCCTACACCCGCGCCACCTCGGCCTCGGCGATGGCCAACGTGCTGATCGTCTCGCGTCCCAATGGCTCGATGACCGGCAGCCTGGCGCAGAGCCGCGTCTGGTTCGACGGCTTCGGCCGCGTGTGGCGCGACCAGCGGCTCGGCGCCGGCGGCGCCTGGTCGACGGTCGACACCGTGTGGAACGCCATGGGCTGGAAGCGCTCGGTGACCGAGCGGCAGCCGATCTGGCCCAGCAAGTGGACGCTGTACAAAGACTACGACCCCTTCGGCCGCCCGCAGACCATCCAACCGTCGGACGGCAGCGGCCACGACGTCAAGCTCGCCTACCTCGGCAGCCGGCAGACGACCCGGCAGGTCAAGGTCAAGCTCGCCACCGGCGAGGCCTACGTCTCGACCATCGAGCGCTACGACCGCCAGGGGCGGCTGTGGCAGGTGGTCGAGCCCTCCGGCACGGGAGGCGCCAACGTCACCACCACCTACGGCCACGACGTCGGCAACCGCTTGAAGTCCGTGTCCATCGCCGGCGGTACGACGCAGACCCGCACCTTCAACTACGACCTGCGCGGCCTGCTGACCTGGGAGCGCCACCCCGAAAAGGGCGTCTCCGGCAACGGCTACGTGCGCTACCTCGACTACGACGCGCTGGGCAACCCGCGGCGCAAGCTCGACGCCGTCGGTACCGCCAGCGCGACGACCGGCGCCGTCGCCGACCTCCGCTTCACCTACGACCGGGCCGGCCGCCTGACCCACGTGCGCGACGGCCTGCAGGCGAGCCGGCTGCTCAAGCAGCTGACCTACGGGACGGGCAACTCCGGCTCCGACCGCCGGCTGGGCCGGCTGTGGGTCGCCGACCGCTACAACTACGTCACGGTGGGCGGTGGACCGTTCACCGTGCAGGTGAAGGAGACCTACGCCTACGCCGGCGTCGGCGGCCGCACCTCGGCGCGGACGACGCAGATGTACGTCAACGGCGGCGCCCAGGAGACCTTCGTCCAGGGCTGGGCCTGGAACGACCTCGGCGCGCCGACGACGCTCACCTACCCG
>CAZLBJ010000174.1:0-6908 GCA_964557755.1 uncultured Thermoanaerobaculia bacterium | reverse complement strand
GCTCGGCATCGAGGGCGCCGTGGCGAGGCAGACCGTCCTCGGGCCGGACGGCGGCACCGGCTTCCTGCTCGCCCTCGACGACCCGCGCGCCGTCCACCCGATGTGGTGGAGCGAGGACGCCTGGTACCTCTACGGCCTGTCGATCGACCCCGCCGCCGCCGGCGTGCCGTTCACCCTCACCCATCGCGGCGGCGAGGGAGGACGACCTTGACGACCTTGAGCGAGCGCGACGAGCTGGCCGCGGAGAGCTGGATCCTCGAGGTGCGCCGGAAGCTGGCCGAGCCGCCGCCGGGGGTGCTGGTGCCGCGCCAGGAGGCCGGCTCCGCGGCTCCCCCCGTGGCGCCGCGGCGGGCGGCGGCGCTGGTGCCGCTGTTCGTCGACGCCGGGCAGCTGTGGACAGTGATCACCGAGCGCGCCCAGCGCGTGCCCGGCCATCGCAGCCCGCCGGCCTTCCCGGGCGCCCTGCTGGCCAAGGACGGCGACGCCTGGCAGGCGGCGCTGCGCGGCGGCGAGCGCGAGGCGGGCCTCTACCCGCGGGCGGCGCTCGACCTCGGCCGCCTCGACGAGGTGGCGACGCCGGCGGGCGTCGTCGTCACTCCCTGCGTCGCCGCCATCCCGGAGACCGCCCTGCGCAAGCGCGAGGAGCCGGCGGAGGACGCCGGCGTCGAGGACGTCGTGCCGCTGCCGCTGGCGACCCTCGCTCACCCGCAGCTCGTCGAGCGCCGCCCGGTGGAGGTCGCCGGCGAACCGCAGGAGATCCTCGTCCTCCACGCCGGCCGCCACCACGTCTGGGGCGTCACCGCCGCCATCGTCGTCAACCTCCTGGCGCGGCTGGGGATGGGGGTGCCGGGGGGAGACGGCGGCTAGCCTCCGGGCGCGTCCTCCGGCGCCACCACGCCGATGTACGGCAGCGTGCGCAGGTGGTCGTCGAAGTCGAGGCCGTAGCCGACCACCCACTCGTCGGGGATGTCGAAGCCGAGGTAGTCGAGCGGCAGGTCGGCCACGAGGCGCCCCGGCTTGCGGGTGAGGACGCAGGTCTTGAGCGACGCCGGGGAGCGCGCCGCGAAGGTACGCAGCAGGTAGCCGAGGGTGTGGCCGGAGTCGACGATGTCCTCGACCAGCAGCACGTGGCGGCCGGCCAGGCTGCTGCGCACGTCGAGCACCAGGCGCACGCCCTTCTGCACCGCCCCCGCGTAGCTGGCGACGGAGATGAAGTCGACCGCGCAGGGCACGGTGAGGCGGCGCGACAGGTCGGCGAGGAAGATGAAGGCGCCGCGCAGCACCCCCACCAGCAGCACCTCGCCGGCGCCCGCGTAGTCGCGCGAGATCTCCGCCGCCAGCTCGTCGACCCGGCGCGCGATGTCGTCGCGGGAGATCAGCTCTCGCGGCGCGGTGCTCATCCGACGCGGATCTCCGGGCGCGGCTCTTCGGGCACCAGAAGCCACAGGACGATGTAGATCGGGATGCCGGCGAAGCCCGGCAGGATGCCGAGGATGAGGTACACGATGCGCACCTTGAACGGGCTCCAGCCCAGCCACTTGGCGATGCCGCCGCAGACGCCGGCGATGATGCGCTCGTCGCGGGATCGTTTGAGGGTCATGGTCACTCCTTCTTGCCGAGCTTGTCACACGGGCCGCTGCGTCCCTTCACCCTACGGGGCCACGGGTGGAGAAGTTACGCGGACAGTTTTCATGACGCTGCTACGCTCTCTCGTCATGCGGAACGCGGAGTGCATGCCGGTGACCGGCATGGAGCGCGGATGACGAAGCGGGCTTTGCAGGTCCTCTTCGCGGCGAGCGTGGTGTGCGTTCTCATGCTGCTCGGTGCCTGCGCGGCGCCCGCGCCGCCGGCTCCCGTGCCGGGGCCCGCTCCGGAGCCCGCGGCGCCCGCCGAGGCGCCGCCGCCGGCGGGCGAGGAGCCGGCCGGCGAGCCCGTGGTGGAAGCCCCCGCCGAGCCGGTCGTCGTCGCCGAGGCGTGGGAGACGGTGCGGCGGCCGGAGGAGGACCTCGGGGCGGTGGCGGTGTGGCCGGGGGCCGGCGATCGCGCCTGGCTGCTCGCCGCCGCCGAGGGCACCGACCGGCTGCTGCTCTACGACGCCGGCACCGGCGACGCGCTGCGCGACTTCGGCGGCGCCGGCGACGGCGACGGGCGCTTCCGCCGCCCCGCCGGCCTGTGGATCGCCGACGACCTCGCCTTCGTGGCCGAGCGCGGCAACGCCCGCGTCCAGGTGCTGCGCCTGCCCGGCCTGTCGACGGTCGGCCACGTCAACGGGCTGCGCAACCCGACCGCCGTCCGCGGCGCCGCCGCGGGCGGCGGCCTCTACGAGATCTGGATCACCGACCCGCTCGACGCCTCCGGTCCGACGCCCCCCGAGCGCGCCTGGCGGCTGCGGGTGCACGCGGACGGCCTCGAGGCCGGGCCGCTGGCCGCCGTCGGCGGCGTCCCGGACACGCCGCCGGCGGGAGAGGACCTCGCCGGCCGCCAGGCCGTCGCCCTCTACCGCTGCCCCGACGGCGGCGGCTACTGGGTCGCCGCCGAGGCCGAGCCGGACGACGGCCGCACCGTCTTCCGCGTCCTCGACCGCGCCAGCCGCGACCTGCTCGGCCGCTTCCGTGGCGAGGTGACGGCCGGCACCGGCGCGCTGTGGCTCTCCACGGTGCCGATCCCCGACTTCCCGGCCGGCGCCCTCTACGCCGTCCACGACGACGCCAGCGTCACCGCCTTCGACTGGCGCCACGTCGCCGGCGCCCTCGGCCTGCGCTCCGACTGCGCCTCCGACGGCAAGTAGCCGCCGGACGCTCGGCTCTCAGGCCGCCTCGTCCGCCGCGGCCTCGTCGTCCGCCCACTCGGCCTGCTTGCGGCGCAGGTGGCGGCGCACGTAGATGAGCAGCAGCAGGCTGGGGATCACCATCAGGGCGGTGATGATGAAGAACAGGCCCCAGTTGCCGCCGAGGGCGTCGACCAGGAAGCCGCTGCCGGCGGCCATCGTGGTGCGGCCGAAGTTGCCGACCGAGGCGAGCAGGGCGTACTGGGTGGCGGTGTAGGTGTGGCTGGTGAGGTAGGAAATGAAGGCGACGAAGGCGACGGTGGAGAACGCCGAGGTGAAGCCGTCCACCACCGTCGCCGCGCCGTACATCCACACCACCGGGCCGGTCCAGGCGATCCAGGTGTACATCAGGTTCGAGGCCGCCATCGCGATGCCGCCGATCAGCAGGCCGCGGATCAGCCCGAAGCGGGCGTTGAAGACGCTGCCCAGGGTGGCGAAGACCATGACCAGCACCGAATTGCCGATCTTGGTGAAGATCGCCATCTGGGTCGCCGTGTAGCCGATCTCCTCATAGAAGACGAGCGACATCTTGCCCAGGAACGCCTCGCCGATCTTGAACAGGAAGACGAAGAGGACGACGCCCCAGGCGAGCTGCGGCCCCACCCGCACCACGAACTCGCGCAGCGGCTCGACCAGGGTGGCCGCCATCCAGGCGGTGAGCCGCTTCCAGGCGCCGGGACGCTCGGCCTGGCCGAGCGCCGCCTCGTACCTCGCCTCCGCCTCGGCGAACTTCTCGCGCCGCTGCGGCGATCGCGGCGCGAAGAAGACGGCGAGGATCAGCGGCACCCACAGCGCCGCGAGCAGCAGGTAGACGCGGTGCCAGTCCCAGGCCGGCAGGTCGATGAGGAAGAAGGGGACCGCGCCCATCAGCCCGAAGCCGGTCCACCAGCCGGCGGTGGTCATCGCCGCGGCGTGGGAGATCTTCGCCTGCTCGTGGCGCGGGATGACCTCGATGCGGTAGGCGTCGACCGCGACGTCCTGGGTCGCCGAGGCGAAGGCGGAGACCACGGCGAAGGTGGCGAGCAGCGGCATGCTGGCGAGCGGGTCGGCGAAAGCCAGCCCGACGGTGCCGGCGAAGAGCACCACCTGCATGACGAGGATCCAGCTCCGCCGCGGGCCGAGCAGGCGCCCGAGCACCGGCACCAGCAGGCGGTCGACGAAGGGCGCCCACAGGAAGTTGATGGCGTAGGCGGCGGTGACGATGCCGAAGACGCCGATCGCCGAGCGGCTGAGGTCGGCGTGCGCCAGCCGCAGCGTCATCGCCGAGCTGAGGATCACCCACGGATAGCCGCTGGAGATCCCGAACAGGAAGATGAACAGCAGCCGGCGGTCGAAGAACTGGCGGACGCTGTCCCAGAACGACCGCGTGGGGGCGTCGGGGTCGGCGTCGTAGCGGCGGGTGTCGGCGGTGGCGATGGCGGTCTCCCCGGCGGCTGTCGATCGTGGCAGTCTACAGCCGCCGGACCTGCCCGGCTGCCGCTGCCGTGCGCTACGCTGCGTGCAACTTCGTTGCCGAGGAGGTGCGATGCGCCAGCCGCTTCCCGCCCTGTCGGTGCGCCAGCCGTGGGCCGACCTGATCGTCTGGGGGATCAAGGACGTCGAGAACCGTTCGTGGCCGACGCCCTTCCGCGGCCGCCTGCTGATCCACGCCGGCCGCCGCGTCGACCGCGAGGCGATCGCGCGCCTGGAGCGCCGCTTCGGCGTCGTGCTGCCGGCGGGCTACGAGCCGCGGCGGGGAGTGCTGCTGGGGTCGGTCGAGGTCGTCGACTGCGTCGACGCCCATCCCAGCCGCTGGTTCCAGGGACCCTGGGGCTTCCTGCTGCGCGCCCCGCGCGAGCTGCCGCGGCCGGTGCCCTGCCGCGGCCGGCTCGGCATCTTCCACCTCGACCCGGACGAGGCGGGCGGGGAGGCGGCGCTCTAGCGGCGGTCAGGGCCGCCGGAAGGCCGTCCGCATCGCGTCGTCGCCGCGCCCTTCGATGGCCGCGAACAGCTCCTCGCCGTGGCGGCGCCAGGTCGCGGCCAGCCGCCGCGGGTCGACCGCGGGCAAGTCGAGCGAGAAGTCGGGCGCGTAGGCGAGGAGGTCGCGGTCGGGCAGCGCCGCCACGGTGGCGCAGAAGCGCAGGTGGTCGGCGAGCAGGGTGCGCGCCGCGGTGGGGAGCTCGCGGAGGTGGAAGCCTTCGCGCAGGTAGCCGGCGTCGTGCGCGGCGATACCGGCGCGCCGGCAGGCGGCGCGGCGGACCAGGCAGGGCAGGCAGGTCCCGTCGTGGCGCTCGCCGCCGGCGCGGAAGCTGCCGGCGGTGGCGTTCCAGCACGATTCGCTGGCGGCGACGAGCCCGTGCAGCCGCGGCCGGTCGAGGGCGGCCACCGCCTCGCCCTTGGTGCTGTACAGGAAGGGGTTCGCCACCGTCCATCCGCCGCCGAACAGCTCGTCGAGCAGGCGGCGGAAGAGGTCGAGCAGCCGCGGATGGGCGGTGCGCGTGTAGCTGCGCCCCTCGCTGACCACGGGGTTGAGCGCCATCGGCCCGTTCTCGCAGACGTAGATCCGGCGGCTGCCGGAATGCAGCGCCGAGGCGGCGGCGAGGGCCAGGAACAGCACGCTGCGCAGGTGTTGGGCCTGGCCGCGGCGCCCCGGCGGCGACTTCAGACCGCGGGTGGGCGAGCGGCTGCCGCCGACGAAGACGCGCTGCGCGACGACGCGGCCGGGATGGATCGCGGCGAGATCTTCGGCGAGGCTTCGCTGGGTGTGGGCCAGGTTGCCGATCGCATAGTGGCTGACCAGCCACAGGCGCTCGAGCGGTCCTTCGCCGCCGGCCAGCAGGTGCGCGGCGCCCGCCAGGCTGTCGAGGCCGCCGGAGAAGAGGCAGGTCGCCAGAGCCGCGTCCGGCGGCGGCAGGGGTGGCGCCGGCGCCGCGGACCCGGCTTCGCCGCCGGCGCGCGCGTCCACGGTGAGCACCAGGTCGTCGCGGCCGAGCACGGCGGCCATCGCCTCGATCCGCGGTGCCACCCGCGCCAGCGCCTGCGGGTCGCGGGCCTCGACGCGCAGGCGGATGCGGCGGCCGTCGTGGCGCTCGCGGGGCAGCCAGCGGTCGGCGACGTAGAGGGCGGCCGCGGCCGCCAACAGGTCGAGGGCGGGCGGCGGCAGCGACGGCGGCTCGCCGGCGTCCCGGTCGCGTGGCGGCTGCAGGGAGCGGAGGTCGAGCGCCAGGTTGCCGCGGCGGGCGCCGAGCCGCACGTGGATCTCGCCCGGCTGGTCGTAGCCTTGCGGCGGCGCCAGCACCTCGACGTCGTGGCCGGCGGCCGGCGGCGCGGCGGGGGAGGGCACCGGCGGCTCGCCGAGGTGCTCGACGAAGGCGGCGGCGAGGCGCCGGCCCGCGGCGGCGGGGCGCGGCTCGCGCAGAGCGCGCTCGACCGCCGGCCACAGCGCGTCCGCCAGCTCCTCGGCACGCGCCGCGAGGCCGTCGCGCCAGGCCAGCTCCCGCTCGGCCGGCACCAGCACCGGGCCGCCGTCGAAGCGGTAGCGGTAGGGCGAGTCGAGGGCCTGTCCGGCCCGGCTGCGGCGCAGCAGGTCGAGGGCGAGCTCGGCGAGGAAGGCGGCGAGGAGGCGGCGGCCGAGCCGTGCGCGGCCGCCGCGGCCGGCGTCGGCGAGTGCGGCCTCGAGTCGCTCGGCGCCGGCCGCTCCACCGCCGGGGACCAGACCGGCGTCCCGCAGGACCGCCGCCGCCGTGACCTTTACCGCGCGTTCGGTGGCCTGGCCTAGGGGGAAGGCGGCGAGCGCCGGGTCGCGGCGCAGGACGCGCTGCCACACCGCGTCGGGGTAGCTCCAGGGGTCGAGGGCGCGCCTACCGGCGCCGCGCCCCGGCCGCCGCGCGGCGCGGGCGACGTCGGCCAGCGCTCGGAGGGAGCCGAGCAGGTAGCCGGCGAGCTCCCGTTCGTCGACCTCGCGCAGTGCGCGCCGCAGGCCGGCAACGAGAGGGTCGCGGCGGCGGCGCGGCGGTGCTGGGGCGGCCGGCCCCGCGCCGCGCGGTCGGCGTCCGTCGCCGATGGACATCGCGTCGAGAGTCATCGTCAGCCTCCGTCCGAG
>CAZLBJ010000173.1:0-7436 GCA_964557755.1 uncultured Thermoanaerobaculia bacterium | reverse complement strand
GGTGTGGGCGCCGGGAGCCGGCGAGCCGGCGAAGGTGCTCGCCGAGCTCGACGTGCGGCAGCCGCCCGAGGAGGAAGCGTCGGAGGCCGCGGCCGAAAACGGCCGCGAGGGGCTGGCCCACGGCTCCGCCTTCTCCTGGTCGCCGGACGGCACGGCGCTGCTGGTGACCTCCGGCGGCGACCTGTGGACGGTGCCGCCAACCGGTGGCGAGCCGCGCCGCCTCACCGACACCGAGGCCGAGGAGTCGGACGCCGCCTGGTCGCCGGACGGCCGCCGCGTCGCCTTCGTGCGCGACTTCGACCTCCACGTCCTGCCGCTGGGCGAGGACGGCCGGCCCGGCGAGGCCCGCGCCCTGACCACCGGCGGCGCGGAGGACGTCCTGCTCAACGGCGTCACCGACTGGGTGTACTGGGAGGAGATCTGGGGCCGCGACGCCACCGGCTTCTGGTGGAGCCCGGACGGCTCGCGCCTCGCCTACTACCAGTTCGACGAGACGCCGGTGGCGACCTACCCGCTGGTCGACTTCACCAAGGTGCCCTACCCAGAGGTCGAGATGCAGAAGTACCCCAAGGCCGGCACCGACAACCCGCGGGTGCGCGTCGGCGTCGTGCCGGCGGGCGGCGGCGAGACGGTGTGGCTCGAGACCGGCGACGACCCGGCCGCCTACCTGGCGCGCGTCCACTGGCGCCCGGACGGCGAGCGGGTGGCGGTCGAGCGCCTCAACCGCGAGCAGACGCAGCTCGACGTCCTCCTGTGCGACCCGGCGGACGGCGCCTGCACGACGCTCCTCACCGAGACCTGGCCCACCTGGGTCAACCTCGGCGACGACTTCGCGTGGCTGGACGACGGCCGCTTCGTGTGGGGCTCGGAACGCACCGGCTGGCGCCACCTCTACCTCTACGCTGCCGACGGCACGCTGCTGCGGCCGCTGACCGCCGGCGAGTGGGCGGTGACCTCGCTCGACGCGGTGCTCGAGGTCGCCGAGGACCCGGGCGGCGGCCACGTCGTCTTCACCTCCTTCCCGCCGGGCGAGCTGGGGGCGAAGGACCGGCGGGTGGCCTCGGTGTCCCTGGCCGGCGGCGAGCCCGTCCCGTGGACGGACGGCGAGGGCTGGCACGGCGCCACCGTGTCGGAGACGAGCGGCCGCTGGGTGCACGACTGGAGCACCGTCGACACGCCGCCGCGGGTGGTGGTGCGCGAGGTGGACGGCACCGAGATCGCGCCGCTGCCGCTGCGCGAGCCCTCCTTCGACACCGCCGCCCTGCCGCGCCACCGCTTCTTCACCCTCGACGGACCGGACGGCGCCAAGCTGCCGGCGATGATGCTCGAGCCGGCGGTGGGCGTCGACGACGGCGAGCGCCACCCGGCGCTGATGTACCACTACGGCGGCCCCGCCTCGCAGGTGGTCGCTAACCGCTGGGGCGGGCGCATTCTGTGGCACAAGCTGATGGCGCAGCGCGGTTTCGCGGTGCTCGCCGTCGACAACGTCGCCTCCACCTACTTCGGCAAGCGCGGCGAGGACCGCCAGCACCGCCGCTTCGGGCCGCTCAACCTGGCGGCGCAGCAGGCCGGCGTCGAGTACCTGAAGGGCCTCGGCTGGGTCGACGGCTCGCGCATCGGCCTGTGGGGCTGGTCCGGCGGCGGCACCAACACGCTCTACTGCCTGTTGCACAGCCCGGGCACCTGGGCGGCGGGGATGGCCGGCGCGCCGGTGACCGACTGGCACCTCTACGACACCATCTGGACCGAGCGCTACCTCGACCACCCGCAGGACAACGCGGAGGGCTACCGGGAGTCCTCGCCGATCACCTACGCGGACCAGCTCGCCGACCGCCTGCTGGTGGTCCACGGCACCGGCGACGACAACGTCCACCCGCAGAACACGATCGCCCTGGCGGCGAAGCTGGTGAAGGCCGGCAAGCCGTTCGAGGACGCCCTCTACCCGCGCCAGAAGCACGGCTTCCGCGGCGCCGCCGAGAAGCACTTCTACACCCGCATGACCCGCTTCTTCGAGGAGGCCCTGGCCGCCCCCTCGCCGCCGACCCTGCCGACCACCCCCGAGCTCGAGACCGACCCGGCGGCGGGCGGGTAGCCGCCTCGGTTCAGCCCGACTTGCGCTCGCGGCGCCTGCCGACCAGCAGGCCCTGCTCGAGGCGCTGGCGCTGGGCGGCGTAGAAGGCACGAAGGAAGCGCTCGGGGTGGTAGGGCTGGCCGGGCGGCGGCTGCCATCCGACCTTGCGCTGGATGGTCTCCGCGAGGCGCGCCAGCAGGTGGTCGTGCTCGGCCGAGGCCGGCCGCCGCAGCACCTCCTCGAGCACCCCCAGCTCCTCGATGCCGTAGATCTCGAGCTGCTCGCGGCGGAAGGCGTACTCGCGGTCGGCGCGGCTGTCGCGCGCCTCGCCGGCGAGGTCGGGCAGCAGCTCCGGCCTGGGGTCGGCCACCACCACGGTGCCGGCCACCATGTCCCCCACCCGCAGGTGCTGGCGGTTGAGCAGCGGCAGCAGCAGCAGCGCCAGCGTCCAGGCGAGGATGGCCAGGGACACCCATGGCGGCACGTCCACCGCCGGCCCGGCGAGCAGCACCGACAGCGGCACGAACACCTCCAGCTCGCGGGTCAGGTTGCGGGCGAACACCATCTCGGCGGTCAACGGGCCGCCGTCGCGCGCCACCACGCGCAGCCCCATCTTTCGCTTGCCCGGCGTCCGCCCCTGCCAGCGCAGCTCGAACCACGGGAAGTAGAAGGTGCGGGCGACGAAGCTGCCGAGCAGGAAGACGACCACCGCGGCTTCGCCGTTCGGCCCCGGCACCGCCAGCGAGAAGGCCAGGGTGAGGCCGCCGACGACCAGCGCCAGGATCAGGAAGTCGAGCACCAGCGCGCCGACGCGGCCGCCCGGGTCGCCGGCGCGGAAGCGCAGCGGCACCTGCTCGGGGGTGAGGAGCTGCAGGCCCTCGAAGGCGGCGGCGCCCTTCACGCAATCTCCCTCACGCGATCTCCTCGACGCCCGCCGCCTCGCGCTCCGCCGCCGCCTCCTCCGCCGCCCGCCGGCCGAGGACGCCGAAGTAGGCGGTCCACAGCACTGCCGTCGCCGCCGCCAGGGCGTAGCGCGGCGCGTCGTCGAGCACGAGCTGGCGGAAGTAGCCCTCGATGAGGCCGGCGAGGAAGAACAGCGCCAGGCTGCCGAGCACCACCGCCGCCGCGCGCCGCCCGGCCGCCGCCAGGGCGTCGAGGCGGCGGGAGCGGCCGGGGAAGACCAGCGCCTGCCCCACCGCCAGGCCGGCGGCGCCGCACAGGCACACCGCCAGGAGCTCGGTGACGCCGTGCGGCAGCAGCCACCCCCACAGCTCGACGGCGAGGTCCTGGCGGTGGTGGAGGGCGGCGAAGGCGCCGAGCAGCACGCCGTTGCCGAACAGCAGCAGCGCCACCGGCACGCCGGCCGCGAAGCCGAGCGCGAAGCACAGCATGCCGATGCGCGCGTTGTGGGTGAACAGGAAGCTGGCGAAGACGGTCAGGCTGGACTCCTCGTCTCCGTCGTCCTCGCCATCCTCGTCGCCCACTCTGCCGTCGCCGCCGCGCAGCACGTCGAGCAGCTCCTCGCGGCTGCTCGCCGGCTCGCGGCCCTGCGCCATCGCTTCCGGCACCAGCGCGAAGTAGCGCTCCGGGTCGTCGGCGGCGAGGTGGTAGCCGGTCAGCGCGCCGGCCACCAGCAGCAGCACGGCCACCGCCAGGTGCCGCCGCATCTGCCACACGAGACCCGGGAAGCGGCGCAGGAAGAAGTGCGTCACCGCCGTCCAGTAGCTGCGCTTGGCGCCGTAGACCGTGACGTAGGCGCGCGCCGCCAGGTTGTCGAGGTAGGCGACCAGCGCGCGGTCGAGCGAGATGGCGCGTGCCACCGACAGCGAGGAGACGGCGCCGCGGTAGAGGGCGGGCAGGCGGTAGAGCTGCTCGGCCGACAGCGCCGCCAGGCCGCCGCGGTCGACGGTGGCGAGGACCTCCTCGAGCTCCAGCCAGGAGGCCTGCCGCTCGCGGCGGAACTCGACCGACTTGAGGACGTAGCCCTCCATGGCCTCAGATCATCTCCCGCCGCTTGATCAGCAGGTAGCGGTCGAGCAGCTCCGGCCCCACCTCGGCGGGGGCGGCGTCGACCACCTGCACGCCCTGGCGGCCGAGGCGGGCGAGCACCTCGCGGCGCTCGCGGTCGAGGCTGCCGGCCACCACCGCCCGCTCGACGTCGAGCCGCGACGCCGGCGCGGCGTCGATCAGCGCCGCCACCAGCGGGTCGCGGAAGGCGACGAAGAGGACGAGCTGGCGGTGCGCCAGGCGCACCAGGTTGTCGACCATCAGGTCGGCGGTCACCGCGTCGACGAAGTCGGTGAGCACGACGACCAGCGAGCGGCGGCGCAGGTGGCGCGCCAGCTCGGTCAGGCCGAGGGTGAAGTTGGTCTCGGCGCTGCCGGCGTCGAGGCCGGCGGCGAGGTGCAGCAGCCCTGCCAGCGTGCCGCGGCCGGCGCGCGGCGGCGCCCAGGCGCGGGGCCGCTCGTCGAAGGCGAAGACGCCCACGCGGTCGCCGTAGCGCAGGCTGGCGGAGGCGAGCAGCAGCGCCGCGTGGACGGCGTGGTCGAGGCGCGACAGGCCGGCCAGCGGCTCGGCCATCAGCCGCCCGGTGTCGAGCGCGAGGACGATCTGGTGGTTGCGCTCGGCGCGCAGTTCCCGGCTCAGCAGGCGCGTGTGGCGCGCCGAGGCCTTCCAGTCGATGTCGCGCCGGTCGAGCCCGGTGGACCACTCGCGCAGGGCGTGGAACTCGGTGCCCTGGCCGGCGTAGCGCTCCAGGCGCTGGCCGAGCTGCGCGTCGCGGCTGGAGAGGTGCTCGACGGCGCGGCGGCCGACGCCGGCGAGGTCGGGCGTCACCGGCACGACGGCATCGAAGCGGCGGCGGTCGGCGCGGCGCACCAGGCCGAGCGGCCCCTGCCAGCGCAGCCACACCTCCTCGACGCGCGCCTCGCCGCGGCGGCGGGCGGCGAGCTCCACCGGCACCTCGGTCCAGCCGGGGCCGATCTCGAGGCGAGCCGCCGGCGGCGGCGCCAGGTGATCGGAGACCTCGACCAGCAGCTCGGCGGCGCGCGGCCGGGCGCCGGGCAGGAAGAGGCGCACCGTCGCCGTGCCGCGGTGGCCGACGGCGAGCAGCGGCGGCACCTCGACGGCGAGCCCCAGGCGCGAGCGGCGCGGCGTCGCCGCCGCGTCCCACGCCGCGGCGGCGGCGAGCAGCGCGGCCAGGGCGAGCCACAGCGGCACGGCGCCCGGCACGCCGGCGGCGACCAGCAGCGCCGGCACCAGGCCGGCGGCGGCGGCGGCGAGCCCGCGCGGGGTGGGCGACAGCATGGCCCGGGGTCCCGGCCCCTACCTCGGCGCCGGCACCGACTCGACGACGGCGGCGACGACGCCGTCCGCCGTCATGCCCTCGACCTCGGCGGCGGCGGTGAGGATGACGCGGTGGCGCAGCGCCGGCAGCGCCAGCGCCTTGACGTCGTCCGGGATCACGAAGTCGCGGCCGCGCAGCGCCGCCAGGGCGCGCGACCCGGCGGCCAGCATGGTGGCGGCGCGCGGCGAGGCGCCGTGCAGCACCGCCGGGTGCTCGCGGGTGGCGCGCACCAGGTCGACCACGTACGCCGCCAGCTCGTCGCCCAGGCGCAGCCCGCGCACCACCGCGCGCACCCGCCGCAGCACGCCAAGGTCGGCGACCGGCTGCAGGCCGAGCTCGGCGAGGTCGGGCATCGCCACCCGGTTGCCGTGCAGGCGCACCACCTCGAGCTCCTCGTCGCGGTCCGGGTAGGGGATCAGCACCTTGAGCAGGAAGCGGTCGAGCTGCGCCTCCGGCAGCGGGTAGGTGCCCTCGTGCTCGATCGGGTTCTGCGTCGCCACCACCAGGAAGCCGTCCGACAGCGCGTAGGTCTCGCCGTCGAGGGTGACCAGCCGCTCCTGCATCGCCTGCAGCAGCGCCGCCTGCGTCTTCGGCGGCGTGCGGTTGATCTCGTCGGCGAGCAGGAAGTCGGTGAACACCGGGCCGCGGGTGAGGTGGAAGCGGTTGGTGCGGAAGTCGAAGAGGTTGGTGCCGACGAGGTCGCCGGGCAGGAGGTCCGGCGTGAACTGGACGCGGTTGAAGGCGAGGTCGAGGGAGGCGGCGAAGGTGCGCGCCAGGAGCGTCTTGGCGGTGCCCGGCGGCCCCTCGAGCAGCACGTGCCCCTGGCTCACCAGCGCCACCAGCAGCGCCTCGACGGCGGCCTCCTGGCCGACCACCACGCGCCCCACCTGCGCCTTCAGCGCCGCCATCAGCTCGCCGATGCGGCGCACGTCGAGCGCCTCCCCTCCTCCTGCGGGCATCGTCCCTCCCTCAGGCTCGTCCATCGCACACCTCCCGGTACCAGCGGTTGAGGCCGGCCGCCACCTCGACGGCGCGGCGGCGGCGCGCGGCGCCTTTCGGCGGCAGGGTCTCCGCCGCCACCACGCTCTCCTGCAGCGGGCGCGCGGCGCCGCGCCGCCGGCCGATGCGGTCGAGGCGGTGCAGCCGGTCGCGCGGCTCGAGCCCCGACGGCAGGCCGAGGCGCTCGGCGGCGCGGCGCGCCACCAGGTCCTGGTAGCGGCCGAGCGCCTCGCCGGGGTCGCCGGCCATCTCCAGCAGGCGCGCAGTGTTGTCGATCAGCGTGCGCTTGCCGGGCGGCACCCGCGCCGGCGGCCGCCGCGGCCGGCCGAAGCGCTCCGCCGCCACCCAGGCGAGCAGCAGCGCCACCAGGGCGAGCTGGGCGCTGACCGCGGAGAGCGGCGGGCGCAGCAGGCCGCGCCAGATCGAGGCCACCGGCGGCAGGGCGCCGTAGACACCCTCGCGCACCAGCCAGGCGGCCGGCGCCAGCTCGTCGACCAGCAGCCGGTGGGCGAGCACCGCGTTGGAGCCGCGGCCGATGCCGGCGACGTTGACCAGGTCGGGGTCGGCGACGACGTAGACCGGCAGCGCCTTGGCGCGGCCGACCAGGACTCCCTCCTCGGTCCACGCCAGCGGCTCGAAGTAGCCGGCCGGGTCGCGGAAGAGCTGCGGCCGCGGCAGGTCGAGCGCGAGACCGGGCGTCGCCAGGTCGGCATGGAACCGGAATCGCGCGGCCCGCTCCGGCTGCCTGTCCGGCTGCACTTCCGGCCGCACCACCTCGAGGCGCAGCTCCTCGGGCGCCTCGTCGGGATCGCTGCCGACGGCGGCGGCGAGGGCGCGGCGCGCCGCCGCCTCGGGCCGCAGCTCGACCGCGGCCAGCCAGCCGGCGCGCCGCGGGTCGGGGACCCCCTCCCACTTGGGCAGCACCACCACCACCGGCACGCCGCGGCCGGCGGCGCGGCTGACGGTGTCGGCCAGCCGCTCGACGGCCGCCGGCGGCGGGTCGAGGACGAGCAGCGGCCG
>CAZLBJ010000172.1:0-5032 GCA_964557755.1 uncultured Thermoanaerobaculia bacterium | reverse complement strand
CACCTGCTCGAGAGACGTGTCGGGCTGTGGCCGCGGCGAGCGGCGCCACCACGACAGCCGATACCGGTTCAGGCTCATTCCGGGTATCCGAGGGTGGAAGGCGGGTTCAGCGACCCCTTTTCCAACACCGTCTACTAGGCGAAGACCCTGACCAGACGGCCTTCCTTCACCTTCTGCGCCCACGTGCAGCGGACGAGGATGAAGGCGAAGAGGATGAAGAGGTCGCAGGTGAGCGCGTCCGTACCATCGACGGGCTCGGTCTCCGACTTCAGGGGAGCTCTCATCCACAGCTCATCGGCGATGTGTGTGGCTTGATGCGACGTCGTACCGCGATTCAGGTCCATAGTCGTTGCCTCCCGTCACTGCGGTTGAAGTAGAAGTTATACCCAAATACACGTTGTCGCTGAACCCGCGATTGGCGTACACTATGTGACGCTGAAAGCCAGGTCAAGGACTTCAACGAGGGATTCCTTTATGCAACGTTTCATCGTTTCCTGTGTCTTGCTCGTGATCGCCGCCGGCTGCACCATCCAGCGCACCGCCGAGGTGCAGACCGCCGCCTCGATCTCGGCGCATCTCCAGGAGGTCGGCGTGCAGCCCGAACGGTCGCTGCGGATCTCCCGCGACGAGCTGGCGGCGGTCCAGGGCACCGGCAAGGGGCTTCCGTGGCTGCAGGTCTTCGACCGGTCGGGAGCGCTCATCCACGAGGAGGACGGCTATACCCTCGGGCTGGCGGGGCGGTTGGAGCGGGCCCTGAATCGCGGCGTCCCGGTGTCGCCCCCCCGTACCCTCACGGCGGAAGCGGCCAAGTACGAGACCTTCGGCGGCGAGGCCGCCGACTTGGCGGCCAGCGACGCCGACTTCGTGCTGGTCGATCACTGGGCGATGTGGTGTGCGCCCTGCCGGCCGCAGTCCCGGGCCCTCCAGCAGTTCATCTCCGACCACCCCGCGTGGGACATCGACCTCGTCCTCGTCAACTGGGACGAGTTGGCCGTCTCCCAGGACGGTCCCTGAGCCGGTCGAAACGGTTCTCCGGCGCGGACCACCTGGTTGAGGAGGCACGGCATTCGGCCGTGCCTGGAGTTCGTCCGGAGGAGAGCCATGCCCGACCTGCAGTCGTCCGACCTCGAGCGCGTCGTGCGCTGTGCCGTCCACCCCGCCGTCGGCGTCGCCCGCGTCGGCAACGCGCCGGCCGGCGAGTACTACCTGGCGCCGGAGGTGCCGGGGAGGCCGGCCGATCCGGGGCCGGGCGGCCGCTTCAAGAACGACGCGGGGGAGGTGCGCAAGGAGGCGGCGCGCTTCCGCGTCTACGGCTACGACGCCGGCGGTGAGGTGGTGGCGGAGATCACCGCCGCGGCGGCCGAGGTGCGCTGGGAGGTCCACCTCGCCAACCGCAAGAGCGCCTGGTACAAGTTCGCCAACGCCATGGACTTGAAGCAGTACGCGCTGTCGACCACCTTCCGCAACGCCACGGTGGCCGGCGCCTCGCGGCAGGCGCTGGTCAACGACCCGGGGCCGGTGGCGATCTCCGGCCGCGACGAGACGGGGCCGCGCTACCGATTCGACCAGGGCTTCGTGCGCTGGAACGACGGACCGCCCATCCACGTGCCGCTCGGCGAGCTGCGCACCGACGGCGAGGGCCGCCTGCTGGTGCTCGGCGGCGACGGCCGCTCCGGCTCGGCCTTCAACCAGCCGCCGACCACCTTCGCCAACAACGACGGCTGGTACGACGACGTCTCCGACGGCCCGGTGCGCGCCACCGTCGTCCTCCCCGACGGCCGCGAGCTCGAGGCGGCGCCGGCGATGGTGGCGGTGACGCCGCCCAACTTCGGCCCCGGCCTCTACGGCGTCGTCACCCTGTTCGACGTCGTCTACGACCTCTACGTGCGCCGGGGCTGGACCGCGCCGCCGGCGGCGGTGCGCTTCTGGGAGCACGTCTTCCCGATCCTCGAGCGCATGGTGAACAGCCAGTGGGTCAACGGCGGCATGTTCTTCCTCTTCGGCCCCG
Source organism: uncultured Thermoanaerobaculia bacterium (assembly GCA_964557755.1). Classification (GTDB taxonomy): domain Bacteria; phylum Acidobacteriota; class Thermoanaerobaculia; order Multivoradales; family JBCCEF01; genus CAZLBJ01. Next base: position 3,024 of record CAZLBJ010000172.1, on the reverse strand, counting down.
GCTCGCCGGGCGACCTGCTGCGGCCCGACCTGCTGGCGAAGCTGGCCGATCCCGGCCAGGGCGGGCGCGAGGAGCGCGAGCGCGTCTTCGGCTGGTTCCGCCAGCCGCCGCCGCCGTGGGACGAGGGCGGCCCGCGCACCGACCTGCCGCCGCCGCAGCCGGCGAAGCTGCCGCCCTTCTACGGCGACGGCTTCGGCGAGTACACCGGCCTCGCCATCGACGAGCTGGCGCTCACCCGGACCCAGTACGGCTGGCTCGAGCGCTGGGCGGCGGGCGACTTCGAGCCCGGCGAGCGCCGCGAGCCGCCGCCGCGCCTCGAGGACCTGCCGCTCGCTGCGCAGCCGGCCGCCCTCGACCGCACGCCGCTCGAGGACTGCCTGGGCGGCCCGTTCCACCCCGGCATCGAGCTCACCTGGCCGATGCGCGTGCCGCGCACGTGGCGGCCGCCGGCGGAGGCCGACGGCCGGCTCTACCGGCTGCACGTGCTGCCGCGGGGCGAGGCGCCGCGGGACGACTTCGGCGCCGTGCTGACGCCGGAGGCCTGCCTCGGCCCGGAGGGCCCGCTGGCCGCCAGCGGCCCCGGCACCCTCACCCGCTGGCTGGGCATCCCGTGGCAGACCGACGAGGCGAGCTGCCTGGCCGGCTACGACCTGTCGACCTACCTGCCGGTGCCGTCGTTCTGGGCCGCCCGCGTGCCCAACGACGTGCTGCCGCAGCACGCCTTCCAGCAGGCCAACGACCGCCGCCTGTCGCAGCCGCAGCGCCTCAAGCACCTCGGCCACCGCCAGTTCTGGCTGCGCGACCTGCAGGGCTCCGGCTACAGCGCGCGCATCGCCAACATGGTGGCCGAGTGGAACCTGCTCGGCATCGTCGCCGAGCGCACGCCGCCGGGCGGCGCCGGGGAGGCGGCGGAGGGCTTCCCCGAGCGCTGGTGGGTGGAGACCGAGCGCTCGCCGCAGTTCAGCCGCGCCGATCCGACGTGGCGCCAGCTCCTGATGGTCGAGGGCGGCGAGGCGCGGACGCCGCGGCTGCGCCAGGCGGCGCTCTCGGTACACGAGGTGGCGGCCGAGGAGGAGCGCCCGGAGGAGGTGGTGGTGCACCCGCGGCGCCGCCGCATCCGCCAGGACGAGCGGTGACGGCCCGGGGCGCCGCGGACCGGCCTGTGGTGGTGGTGGGCGGCGGCCCGGCCGGCGCCGTGGCAGCCCTCGTCCTCGCCCGCCGCGGCGTGCCGGTGGTGGTCCTGGAGGCCGCAAACGGGCCGGCCGCCAAGGTGGGCGAGACGCTGCCCCCGGCGGTGGCGCCGCTGTTGCGCCACCTCGGGCTCGATGGGCTGCTGGCGGCGGAGGGGCACCTGCGCAGCCACGGCACGCGGGCGGTGTGGGGGAGCGCCGAGCCGTACGACGCCCCCTTCCTCGCCAATCCCCACGGCGCCGGCTGGCACGTCGACCGCCGGCGCTTCGAGGCCGGCCTGGCCGCGGCGGCGATGGCGGCCGGAGCGGAGTGGCGGTGGGGGACAGAGGTGGCCGGGGTGGATCGCACCCACGGGGGAGGATGGCGGGTCGCGGTGCGGGAGAAGCCCGCCGAGCGAGGTGGTGGGAAGCGAACAGATCGGCAAGGGAAAAAGCTCGCCGCCCGCTTCCTGATCGACGCCACCGGCCGCCACGCGCGACTGGCGCGGCGGCTGGGGGCGCGGCGGGTGACCTACGACCGGCTGGTCGGCGTCGTCGGGATGCTGCCGCCGTCGGAGGCGACGTGCGACACCTACACCCTGGTAGAGGCGGTCGAGGTCGGCTGGTGGTACTCGGCCCTGCTCGCCGACGGGCGCCTCGCCGTCGCCTTTCTGACCGATGGCGACCTTCTCGACCGCCCGCTGCGGCGCGGCGACGCCGACGCCTGGTGGCACCGCCTCCTCGACACCGGTGAGACCCGGCGCCGCGTCTCGACCCACGCCGGCCGCGCACCGTCGCCACGCGTCACCGAACCCTCGCCGCCCTGCCCCTCACCCCTTTCGCCGGCGGGGTTGACGTTGACGTCGCCGTTGTCCGTCCGCCCCGCCGCCACCTCCCGGCTCGACCGCATCGCCGGCGACGGCTGGCTCGCCGCCGGCGACGCCGCGGCGGCGTACGACCCGCTCTCCTCGCAGGGCATCGGCTCGGCCCTCGGCGCCGGCTTCTACGCCGGCCACGCCGCCGCCGACCACCTCGCCGGCCACGGCGAGGCGCTGCCCGCCTACCTCCACCTGCTGCAGGAGGCCTACGCCGCCTGCCTCGACCTCCAGCGCCACCACTACCGGCGCGAGCGGCGCTGGCCCGACGCGCCCTTCTGGCGCCGCCGCCACGCCGGCGGCTACGCGCTCGACGGCTTGCCGGCGGCTGCCATCCGGGCATAGGATCCCGCCAAACCACGAGATTCGGTAGCTTCGTGGCGTCTCCTGGAGTCGTCATGGACCGTCCGGTCTACTTCGTGAAGTATTGGGACAAGGGCTCCACGGTCATCGGCGCCGACCAGATGGCCCCCGCCCTGGAGCGGCTCGGGGTGCCGGCGCGGGCCATCTACGCCCGCGAGCTGGAGGGCATCCGCGACGCCGTGCTGGTGTTCGTCAAGCGCGCCGACCTGCACCACCTGCTCGAGACCGCGCTGCGCGGCAACCGGCGCGTCCTCGACGTCCAGGACAGCCTGGCCTTCCGGCGCTGGCTGAGCTACGGCGCGCTCTACGACGGCATCGTCTTCCGCAGCCGCCGGGCGCTCGAGGACCACGCCTGCGGCCGCGCCGTGTGCCGGGCGATCTACCAGCACTGGGACCCCCGCTACGCCGCCCACCGCAACGGCGCCGGCGGGCTGCGCGTCGGCTACGTCGGCATCCCGCGTTCGTGCGAGCTGTGGGGACGGCTGCCCGGCGTCGAGTTCATCGGACCGGAGGACTGGTTCGCGGCCGCCGAGCGTTTCAACGCCCACCTGTCGGTGCGCTCGGCGCACCGCGAGTGGCTCTACAAGCCGAACGCCAAGGTGGCCACCGCGGCGGCC
>CAZLBJ010000171.1:0-3464 GCA_964557755.1 uncultured Thermoanaerobaculia bacterium | reverse complement strand
GCAGGTCGACCAGGCGGTCGCGCCACGGCGTGCCGGTGGTGCGCGCGCGCACCACGAGCAGCGCGGCGCTCTGCTTGCCGCGGATGTCGCCGCCCGCGGCCTCGCCGGCCTCCAGGGCGGCGAGCCGGGCGCCGGGGAAGTCGACCGCCGGGTCGGCGAGGGCGGCCTCGTAGGCGCGCGCCATCGCCGGCCACACGGTCGGCTTGTCCATCAGGTTGGCCTGCACCGAGTAACCGTCGCCGGTCTGGTGGCCGGCGGCGTCGATGCAGCGCTCGCCGGTGAAGGCGGCCGCCCGCCCCTGGGCGTCGACCATGGCGACCTGGCGCACGGCGCTCTGCGGGTCGGCGGCGGTGAGCTGCTCGAGGGCCTCCGCCGGCGACCAGCCGCCGGCCATCAGCGCCAGCCCCTTGGGGCCGTAGGAGACCTCGACGAAGCTCTGCGTCGCCACCGCCCCCACCCCAGCCTCGGCCCACGGCACCACGGTGCCGACCTGGAACCAGTGGCTCTGCACCGCCACCCCGAGCTGCCCCGTGGCCGGGTCGCGGGCGACGATCGAGTACGTGTGGGCGAGCGGCCCGGCGGGGCGGGCGGCGGCGATGAGTGGAGCGGTGACGGCAACGAGAAGGGCGGCTAGAAGGAGAAGTCTTCGACTCATGGCGTCAGCTCGCGACGGACAGGCTGTGGAACGGCAGCGCTTCGGTTTCCAGGCGATCGAGATCCACGACCTTGCTGGCGTGCTGGATGTCGATGCCGACCAGCCGCCCCTCGTGGTCGAAGTCGAGCACGACGCCGGGGGACACCTCGTTCGAGTCGACGCCCGGTCGGTCCGCCAGGTCGATGTACAGCGAATCGGTGTCACGGTAGTAGTGGAACCTCATGGCTGCTCCTCCTTGAAGCCGCGGTCGAAGAAGGCGTTGTGCACCGTCTCGCCGTCAGCCAGAGTGACCACGCGGAGGTACTTTCCAACCTCGGCTACGTAGAGCCAGTGCCGGACACGTCCGTCGTCCTGAACCTCCCGCCTGAGCGGGTCTGCCAGCGCCACCTCGCACCACTGGCGCTGCACGTACGGTCGCTTGCGAAGCACCTGTTCCTCGAAGTAGTCCGTGGTCTTCACTCGGTTCGACTCTATCCCACGGCCCGGTACACGGTCTGATAGCGTCCGGCGCCATGACGACCGCCGCCACCGACCTGCGTACCGTGCGCATCGCCCACAGCCCCGACTCCGACGATGCGTTCATGTTCTACGCCCTCACCCAGGGCGTCCTCGACACCGAGGGGCTCGACGTCCGCCACGTGCTGAACGACATCGAGACCTTGAACCAGGCCGCCTTCGACGGCACCTACGAGATCACCGCCATCTCCTTCCACGCCTACGCCCACCTCCACGACCGCTACCGCATCATGCCCTCGGGAGCGAGCTTCGGCGACGGCTACGGGCCGGTGATCGTGGCGCGCGGCGGGGTGGCGCCGGGGGAGCTGGCCGGCAAGCGGGTGGCCGTGCCGGGGGCGCTGACCACCGCCGCCCTCGCCCTCGGCCTGTGGTGCCGCGACCACGGCGTCGAGGTGGAGGCCGTGCTCGTGCCCTTCGACCGCATCCTCGACGCCGTCGCCGCCGGCGAGGTCGACGCCGGCGTCGTCATCCACGAGGGGCAGCTCACCTACGGCGACGCGGGGCTCGCCCTGGTCGACGACCTCGGCGCCTGGTGGCAGCGCGACACCGGCCTGCCGCTGCCGCTGGGCTGCAACGGCATCCGCCGCGACCTTCCGGAGGACGTGCAGCAGCGCCTCTGCCGCCTGCTGCGCCAGTCGATCGACTACGCGCTCGACCACCGCGACGAGGCGCTGGCCTACGCCATCCGCTACGCACGCGGCCTCGAGGACGACCTCGAGCGCTCCGACCGCTTCGTCGGCATGTACGTCAACGAGTGGACCCGCGAGTACGGCGCCGCCGGGCGGCGCGCCGTCCAGGAGCTCCTCGACCGCGGCCACCGCGCCGGCCTGCTGCCGGCGCGCCTCGAGGCCGAGTTCGTCGAGCCGTAGTTAGGCTCAGTGCTGCTCTTCGAGGTACTCGAGGATCAGCCGCTGGCTCTCGAGGTTCAGGCGCTGGGCGCGGATCAGCTTGCGCAGGGGGTGGGACGGGGCCTCGGCGTCGCCGTCCCCCTCTTCGTCGCCGCCTCCCGGGGGCGGCCCCAGCGCGAGGTCGAGGAACATCGCCAGCATCGGGTCGCCGCCGCGCCGGCGCCGGCCGCCGGGGCGCTCGACGGTGAGCAGCTCGATCTCGCGCACCCGCTTGACGATGGTGAAGAACAGGGCCTCGTCGATCCCCAACCCCGCGAGGAGGCGCTCGAGCTGCTGGAACTGCGGCGTCACCTTGCCGCCGAGGTAGCGGCTGATCTGCGTCTTCGACATGCCGGCGCGCTGCGCCAGCTCGGCCTGGCTGATGCCACGCTGGCGCAGGACCACGGCGAGAGCCAGGGGCAGCGCCTTGATCATTCCCATTGCGCAAGAAATGTACGCACACCGCTGCTACAGCGTCAAGATAAGTGCTTGATGGACAGGCGTTTGCAGATGTTCGCCGGAGGCACCTCCCGGTGCCGGGAATCGACGTGCAGCGAGCATTTGGTCCTCGGTACGGGCACAAAGTTGCGCCCGCGGCAAACCCTGCGATGGGCGCGGATTCCGCCGCCGCCGGCCGCCGCGGCGCCGCCCGCGGCGACCGGCAGGGTGGTGCCGCGGCGGTCCGGGAGCGGCCGACTTGCGATAGGGTTGGCGCCACGATGATCTTGGCGATCGCGGAAGTGAGGTGCTGAGCTGGGCGCGGACCTACGCCCCCCTTCGGGGCTGATATTCGATCTCGACGGAACGCTGGTGGACTCCCGCCGCGACCTCTCGCTGGCCATCAACCGGATGCGCGCCGACTACGGCTGGGAGGCGCTCGACGTCGACCAGGTGGTGAAGCTCGTGGGCGAGGGCGCGCGGGTGCTGGTCGCCCAGGCGCTGCGCCACCACCCCGCCGGCAAGCCGGTTCCCGAGTCGGTCGACGAGGCGGTGGAGCGCTTCTTCCGCCACTACGACGACGTGTGCCTGGAGTCGACGCAGCCCTACCACGGCATCGAGCAGATGCTCGCCGAGCTCGCCGAGCACTTCCCGATGGCGATCTACACCAACAAGCCAGAGCGCTTCACGCGCAAGATCCTGAAGGGGCTGAAGCTCGACCGCTTCTTCCCGCGCCTGCTGGGCGGCGACAGCAAGGGCGCCGGGCTCAAGCCCGAGGCGCCCGGCATGCGCCTGCTGGCCGAGTGGCTGGACTGCCCGGTGGCGGAGACCATGCTGGTCGGCGACAGCACCGTCGACGCCGCCACCGCGCGCGCCTCCGGGTGCCGCTTCGCCTTCGCCGAGTGGGGCTTCGCCGACTACGACGAGCGCATCGAGGTGCGCAACCGCTTCCGGCCGGAGATCAAGGC
>CAZLBJ010000170.1:0-7793 GCA_964557755.1 uncultured Thermoanaerobaculia bacterium | reverse complement strand
GGCGGATCAGGCCGATCGCCTCGTCCACGTCGTCCTCGCCGCTCGCCAGCAGGTCGCGGAAGGCGCGGGTGGCGGCCTCCATCTCGTCCCACAGGGCCGCGAAGCGCTCCGGTTCGCGCTCGGCGCGCCGCCGCACCCCGGCGATCACCGCGCCGGTGCCCTCGGCGGGCCGCCCGGTGTCGTACACCGCCAGCTTGGCGAGCAGCGGCGAACGGCCGGCGAAGGGGGAGACACGGAGGTCCCCGTCCTCGTCGCGCTCGGCCCACAGCAGCCCACCGTGCAGCACCGCCGCGCCGTCGACGCCCGAGGGCGCCCCGTGCTGCCGCCGCTCCGCCTCCAGCGCCAGCACCTCCACCACCGCGGGCTCCGCCACCGCACCCCGCAGCCGCAGATACCCGGCCACCACCGCCACCGCCGCCGCCGCGGAGCTCCCGAACCCGCACCCGTGCGGCAGCTCCGACTCCACGTCGACCGTCAACCCAGGACCCGCGCCGGCCGCTCCGAAGCGTGCCCCCGCCCCGTCTTGCGTCCCTTCGCTGATCTGTTGGCTTTTCCCCAGCCAGCGCGCCGCCTCGCCCAGCGCGACCTTCAAGAGATGCCCGGGATCGTCGCTCCGCACCGCCGCGAAGGCGTCACCCGCCCGCCCTTGCGACCACTCCGTCCATCGCCGGCGCGCCGCCGCCGCGTAGGCCTCCACCTCGGCCCAGGTCGTCGTCTCGTCCAGCCCCAGCGTCGGCACCCGAAGCCGCACGGCTTCTCCCTCGCCGCCCTCCTCCAGCCGCACGGTCAGCCGCAGGTCCACCGCCGCCACCAGCGCGGGACGTCGGTACACCACCCCGTGCTCGCCGCACAGGATCAGCTTGCCGGGGGCCGAGGCGGTGACGCGCATGGATCGCCGGTGCGGGCCCGGACCCGGCCGCGGGGCGGAGCCCACCGCCGCACCGGCCCTCACACCGAGGGGTCGGTGCCGGGCGGCAGCTTGCCGCGGCCGAGGCGCTCGTGGGCGCGGGCCAGGTCGTTGGAGGTGAAGGCGGCCATCAGCGACAGCTCGCCGGCGAGGACCGCGCCGCCGATGATCTCCGCCAGCCGCCGCGCCGCCGCGCCCGGGCGCTCCGGGCTGGCGTGGACGCCCAAGAGGCCCAGCGCCTCGCGCTGCGTCGCCAGCTCGGTGCCGCCGCCGATCGCCCCCACCGGCAAGTCCGGCAGGTAGATCGACGCGTACACCCCCTCCGGGCCGTGCGGCTCGATGCAGGTGACCCCCAGCGAGCCCTCGACGACGTGCGCCGGGTCCTGGCCGGTGGCGATGAACACCGCTGCCAGCACGTTGGCGATGTGCGCGTTGTGGCCCATCGAGCCGGCGGCGATCGAGCCCATCAGGTTCTTGCGGTACTGCGCCTCCACCAGGTCGCGGGCGGTGGTCTTCAAGTACCGCTTGAGGATGCCGCCCTCGAGCTCCACCTCGGCGAACACCTTCTTGCCGCGCCCCTCCTGGAAGTTGATCTGCGCCGGCTTCTTGTCGACGCAGTAGTTGCCCGACAGCGCGATGCAGGCGACGCCGGTCTCCGGCTCGATGTACTCGGAGACCACCTTGTCGCAGGCGATGGTCGCCATGTTCATGCCCATGGCGTCGCCGCAGTCGAAGCGGAAGCGCAGGAAGACGCTGGTGCCGAAGGCGTAGGGGCGGATGTCGCGCAGCGAGAGATAGCGGCTGGTGGCGTCGGTGATGGCGCGGATGTCGTCGACGTGCTCGCGCACCCAGGCGATGAAGCGCTGGCTCTCCTCGATGCCGGAGGTGCGGAAGGCCGGCGCCCGCGTCATGCCGGCCTCCTCGACCCGCACGGTGGCGCCGCCGGCCTCGCGGATGGCGGCGCAGCCGCGGTTGGTGGAGGCCACCAGCGCCGCTTCGGTGGTCGCCAGCGGCACGTAGACGTCGCCGTCGACGTACTCGCCGCGCAGGCGTAGCGGCCCGATGATGCCCACCGGCACCTGCGCCGCGCCGATGAAGTTCTCGCAGTTGCGCCGGGAGGCCCGCTCGGCGTCGAGGGTGAAGCTGCCCGTGTGGTGCAGCGAGCTGCCGCCGATCTCCTCCAGCGCGCTGCGCCGCACGTGCGCCGCCTCGTCGGCCGGCAGGTCGCCCGGCAACGCGTGGAACCGCCGGCTGCGCGCCACCAGCTCCTCGATCAGCTCTTCCCGTCGCTCCTTCTTCACGGTGACCTGCGCTTTCTCGATCATGGTCATCGCTCGGACCTCTCTCGTATCGATACCGTCTTGAGCTCCGCCACCGACGTGACGCCGAGGCAGAACATCGCGATCTGAAGCTCCTGCACGGTGCGCCGCACCTTCGCCGCCACCCGTTCCGCCGACTCGGTGGCGGCCTCGAGGAAGGGGAAGGCCATGCCCACCAGGTCCGCCCCCAGGGCGATCGCCTTGGCGACGTCGACGCCGTTGCGCACGCCGCCGCTGCCGATCACCGTCAGGCCGCCCACCGCCGCGCACTCGCGGATCGAGCGCGGCGTCGGGAGGCCCCAGCCGGCGAACAGCTCGCCGAGCGCGGCGTCGTCGGCGCGGGCGCCCTCGATGCGCGCCCAGCTCGTGCCGCCCAGCCCCGCCGTGTCGACGATGCGGATTCCGTGCTCGGCGAGGCGGCGGGCGACGGCGCCGGAGATGCCGTTGCCCACCTCCTTGGCGATCACCGGCACCTCGAGCCCCTGCGCCACCTCCGCCATCTGCGGCAGCAAGCGGGAGAAGTCGCACTGCCCCTCGGGCTGGATGGCCTCCTGCACCGCGTTGAGGTGGAGCACCAGGGCGTCGGCGCCGATCATGTCGACCGCCCGCCGGCACTCGGCGACGCCGTAGCCGTAGTTGAGCTGCACGGCGCCGAGGTTGGCGAGCAGCGGCACGGTGGGGGCCGCCTCGCGGACCTCGAAGCTGCCGGTGGTGGCCGCGTCCTCGAGTGCCTTGCGCTGCGAGCCGACGCCCACCGCGACGCGCGTCTCCTCGGCGGCCTCCGCCAGGTGGCGGTTGATGCGCGACGCCACCTCGGTTCCGCCGGTCATGCACGAGATCAGCAGCGGCGCCGCCAGCTCCTTGCCGAGGAAGGTGGTCGCGACGTCGACCGCGGCGCGGTCGATCCCCGGCAGCGCCACGTGGTCGAACCGCCAGTCGTCGAAGTAGTGGCGGTCGAGCTGGGTGCGGCGGTCGAGCGCCAGCTCGATGTGCTCCGCCTTGCGGTCGCGCTCGGCGGCCTTGGGTTCAGAGGGCGACGGCACCGGCGGGAACGGCGTCGGGCGGCTCATCGGCGGCGCTCCGCCACGAAGTCCACCAGGCCGGCCAGGAAGTCGCGCCCGTCGGCGCCGAGGCGCCCGTCGAGGCCGGCGAGGGCGGCGCGGGCGGTGTCGAGCCGTTCGGCGATCATCGCGCGCACCCGCGCCACGGCGCCGCTGTCGACGAGGATCCGGCGCAGGCGCGACACCCGTTCGGCGGCCAGCTCGCCGCTGCCCAGCGCGGCGCGCAGCTCGGCGGCGTCGGCGTCCGGCGCGGAGGCGAGCGCGTGGTGGACCAGCCAGGTGACCTTGCCTTCGGCCAGGTCCGAGGCCGCCGGCTTGCCGGTCTCCACCTCGTCGCCGAAGCTGCCGAGGAGGTCGTCCTGGAGCTGGAAGGCTTCGCCGACGGCGCGCCCGTAGGCCGACAGCGGCACCGTCAGCTCGGCGGCGGCGCCGGCGGCGAGGGCGCCGAGCTGCATCGGCCGCTCCACCGTGTAGGCGCCGGACTTCAGGCGCAGCACGCGCCCGAGGTCGTCCTCGGTGGCCTCGCCGCGCTGCGCCAGCACCACCTCCAGGTACTGGCCCGCCAGCACCTCGCGCGCGGTGGCGGCGAAGGCGGCCTGCACCGCCTCGGCGCGGACGGGCGGCAGCCGGCGGGCGGCGCCGGCGACCAGCTCGTGGGCCCAGGCGTGGGCGAGGTCGCCCACCAGGATGGCGGCGCTGCGCCCGAAGTCGGCGGCGTCGCCGCGCCAGCCGCGCTCGCCGTGGCGGCGGGTCAGCTCGGCGTGGGCGGTGGGCAGGCCGCGGCGCGTCGCCGCGTGGTCCATGATGTCGTCGTGGACCAGCAGGTAGGTGTGGAGGAGCTCGCTGGCGAGGGCCAGGGGGCGCACGGCGTCGGCTGCTTCGCACCCCTCGCCGCGGCCGCCGCAGGCGCGCCAAGTGAACCACACCAGCGCCGGGCGCAGGCGCTTGCCGCCGGCCGCGGCCAGGCGGTCGACGGCCTCGGCGAGCTCGTCGGCTTCCGGCACCTCGGCGGCGAAGCGCCGGCGCGCGGCGGCCGTCCAGGCGGCCAGCTCGGCGTCGAAGCGCTGCCGGAAGCCGTCGAGGAGCGTCCCGAAGCGGCCGGCGGCGGCCGGGGCATCCGTGGATACGGTGTGCTGCATCGAGCTGGGTGGTCCTCGAACCTGGGCCGGATCCTGCCCTCCGGCCGTGGGCGTGCTCGGGTATGCGCGGCGGCGCCCGGCACGCTGGCGCCGGGTCCGCGGGGAGGGTCCAGACCACGCACGCGCAAACGCGCGCGGCCGGCTCAGACCTCGTTGGTCTTCGAGCGGGGGAGCTGGTTCGAGGTGCGGTCGCGGCCGCGGGGGTTGGTCTGCTTGACCACCAGCACGGTGCGCGCGGTGGCGAGACCGGAGGACAGCGGCTGGAACAGCTTGACCTTCTGGAAGCGCTGCAGCAGGCGGTCCGCGGCGGCGATGTAGGGCTTGATGAAGGGTTGCGCAAACTCCGGCAACCGGGTCAGCACCAGCGTCTTGGCGAGGCTGCGGGCGAGGAGGATCACGGTGCTGGGGTCGTCGGCGTCGTTCGGGTTCGGCGTCGTTCGGATCAACGGGCGGCCGGTCGGCACGTTTGTGCGCAGTGTACCACGGCCACCCGTCGAGGCGGGGAAGCAGGCCCGCGGCGGAGCGGGGGAGGGGCTAGGAGAGGCGTCGCGCGCGGACGACGTAGCGCAGCGGGGCGCTGCCGACGAAGCGGAAGGGGTAGCAGGTGACGAGGGTGAGCGCGGGGTAGCCGGGGTCGCGCAGGACGCCGGTGGAGGTGGGCTCCACGATGCGCATCCACTCCACGGTGTAGCGGTGGCTGCCGGCCGGCGACTCGAGCACCACCTCGTCGCCGGGCTCGATGTGCTCGAGCGGGCGGAAGAAGGTGTCGCGGTGGCCGGCGAGGACGACGTGGCCGCTCTCGCCCGGCATCGAGCTGCCTTCCAGGTGGCCGACCGCGCGCTGCAGGGTGCGGCCGCCGGTGCCTTCGGCGACCACCGCCTCGAGGCCGACGCTGGGCACGCGGATCTGCGCCAGCGGCCGGCCTGGCCGCGAGGCAACGTCGGCGGCCGGCGCCGCAGGGTCGTCAGCGGCGGCGCGGTGGTCCTCGATCGGCAACTCGCCCGGCGGTGCCTGGGTCGCCGAGGCGTCCGCGGTGGGGCCGGCGACCGTTTCGGCGACAGCCGGGATGGCCTGCCGTTCCAGCTCGCGGGCGGCGCGCGCCTGGTAGGCGCGGGCGTCGGCCCAGCTGCCGGCCACCCACAGGATGCAGGCGGCGGAGATGGCCCACAAGCCGCGCTCGACCCAGCGCAGGGCGGCGCGGCGCCAAGGCTCGGCGGTCGGCGGCGTCTGAGTGTCGTCGATCATCGGAGAGGTCCGGGGGGAACGAAGCGAGGCGCGCCGGCACTCGGCCGGCGCGCCTCCGGGCCGGCTGCCGGGAGGTCCCGGCAGCGCGTGCCGTGACTTACTTGCGCAGGCGGCGGATGCCGAAGGCGGAGCCGGCACCGGCCAGGCCGAGCAGGGCCAGCAGGCCCAGCGGGCCGGCGGTGGCGGGCAGCTCGTCGTCGACGTCGGCGTCCACGTCGGCCTGCAGGTCGACGTCGGCGTCGGCGTCGAGGTCGGCGTCGAGATCGGCGTCGAGGTCCGCATCCAGGTCCTCGTCGTCGGTGACGAACTCGTTCTCGACGTCGGCTTCGATGTCGAGGTCGTTGGCATCGTTGGTGGTGTCACCGTCGTTGTCCGCGTCCAGGTCGGCCTCCGGGTCCATCGGGTCCACGGGGTCCTGCTGGAGCTGCGTGGTGGTCGTATCGGACGGGTCCTGCGGCTCCTGCGCGGCCAGCGGCAGGGTGAGCAGCAGGGCCACGGCGAACAGGGTGATGAGTGCTCTGAGTTTCATCGCGGTCTCCTTTCAAGGGACGTTCAAACCCAAAGCCGACCGAGAGCAAGAGCAATGCCAGGCCGCGTCACGACTGCGGAATCAGGACGGCGCGCAGCACGGTGACCGCCTGGCCGCCGAGCCGCACGCGGTCGCCGACGACGCGCACCCGCACCGTGCCGCCGCGTGCCGACGCCTGGTAGCCCACCAGCTCGTCGCGCCCCAGCCGCTCGGCCCAAAAAGGCCCCAGGCAGCAGTGGGCGGAGCCGGTCACCGGGTCCTCGTCGACCCCCACCGCCGGGGCGAAGAAGCGGGAGACGAAGTCGTAGCCGCCGCCGTCGGCCGCCGGCGCGGTGACGATGACGCCGCGCGCCGGCAGCCGCCGCAGCGCCACCATGTCCGGGCAGCGGTGGCGCACCGCCGCCTCCGAGGCGAGCTCGACCAGCAGGTCGCTGCCGTTGCCGCCGACCCACAGCACCTCCTCGCCCAGCGCCTTGGCCAGTCCCGGCAGGGCGCCCATCGGCCGCGGCGGCAGGGACGGGAAGTCGAGCTCGATCCAGCCCCCCTCGCCGCCCTCCGCCCGCCGCGCGGTCAGCACGCCGGAGTGGGTGTGGAAGCGCAGCTCCGCGTCCGCCGCCGCGTGGCCGTCCTGCCACAGCAGGTGGGCGCTGGCCAGGGTGGCGTGGCCGCAGAGATCGACCTCGGTGACGGGAGTGAACCAGCGCAGGTCCCAGCCGCCGTCGCCGCGGCGGGCGAGGAAGGCGGTCTCCGAGAGGTTCATCTCGCGCGCCACCGCCTGCAGGAAGGCGTCCTCGCGCGGCGCCGGCAGCAGGCACACGGCGGCCGGGTTGCCGTGGAACGGGCGGTCGGTGAAGGCGTCGATCTGCACCAGCTCGAGGGGGGGTTCGGCACCCATCGCAGGCTCCTCGGCGCGGCGTGGCGCGCGGAATGGTCCGGCCCGGGGCTCTGTTAGATTGCCTCGGCCATGGAGGAGCAGACTACCAGCCGCCGCGTCGGCATGATCAGCCTCGGCTGCCCTAAGAACCGGGTGGACTCCGAGGTGATGCTCGGCACCCTCAAGCAGCGGGGCTACCACCTCGTCCAGGACCCTTCCGACGCCCAGGTCATCGTCGTCAACACGTGCGCCTTCATCGGTCCCGCCAAGCAGGAGTCGGTGGACTCGATCCTGGAGATGGCCGAGTACAAGAAGAGCGGCGCGTGCAGCACGCTCGTCGTGACGGGCTGCCTCTCACAGCGCTACAGCGGCGAGCTGTCCAAGGAGATGCCTGAGGTGGACCACTTCCTCGGCACCAGCGCCTACGCGCAGATCGGCGACCTGCTCGCGGCCGAGGCCTCTCCGCGCCAGGTGATCCCCGATCCGGACTACATCCACGACGCGCGCACGCCGCGCGAGAACTCGATGCCCTCGTACACCGCCTACCTCAAGGTGTCCGAGGGCTGCGACAACGCCTGTGCCTTCTGCATCATCCCCAAGCTGCGCGGTGGCCAGCGCTCGCGGACCATCGCGGACATCGTCGCGGAGGCCGAGCGGCTGGCGGACCAGGGTGTGCAGGAGCTGAACCTGGTGGCGCAGGATCTCACGGCCTACGGGCA
>CAZLBJ010000169.1:0-8939 GCA_964557755.1 uncultured Thermoanaerobaculia bacterium | reverse complement strand
TCGCACTGCACCTTCTGCGGCCTCAACGGCATGACCATGAAGTACCGCGGCATGGCGCCGGAGAAGGCGCTGGCGCTGATGCACGACCTCTTCGACCGCTACGCCGACCGCGTCGACCTCTTCCAGTCGGTCGACAACATCATGCCGCGCGAGTACCTCACCGAGGTCTTCCCCAAGCTCCAGGCGCCGGACAACGTGTCGATCTTCTACGAGGTCAAGGCCGACTTGAAGGACCACGAGATGGAGGTCCTGGCGCGCGCCCACGTCGACCAGATCCAGCCCGGCATCGAGGCGATGAACACCGGCACCCTCAAGCTGATGCGCAAGGGCACCACCTCGTTCCAGAACCTGCGCTTCCTCAAGTCGTGTCTCAACCACGGCATCACGCCGTACTGGAACCTGCTGATGGGCTTCCCGGACGAGCCGGAGGAGGTCTACGCCAAGTACGCCGAGGACCTGCCGTCGCTCTTCCACCTGCCGCCGCCGTCGGGCGCCTTCCCGGTGCGCTTCGACCGCTTCAGCCCCTACTTCAAGGAGGCGGCGGAGTGGGGGCTCAGCCTCCAGGCGTGCGACTTCTACGGCATGATCTACCCGTTCCCCGAGAGCGAGCTGCAGAAGATGGCGTACTTCTTCGTCGACACCCACTACGACGCGCCCTACGTCGGCCGCACGGCGCGCTGGGTGGGCAAGCTCCGGCCGCTGATCGACGCCTGGCACCGCCGCTGGCAGCGCGGCGACGGGCTGGCCGAACCGAAGCTCGCCTTCCGCCGCGTCGGCGACGAGGCGACGGTGTACGACAGCCGCGACGGCACGGTCAAGGAGCACGAGATCGACGAGGTCGACGAGCGCCTGCTCGGCGAGCTGCAGCGCCACCGCAACCTCGCCCTGCTGGCCAAGAACCTCGACCTCGACGAGGCGCTGGTCGAGCGCCGGCTGGCGCGCCTCCAGGAGCTGCGCCTGGTGTTCGAGGAGCGCGGCTTCTACCTGAGCGTCATCGCCGACGAGCCGCTCCCGGGCGACGTGCCGCTGCACGCGGTGGGCGAATCGTCGCTGAGGATAGGCCAGCAGCCGAACTAGGAAGCGGCCTCAGCGCCAGGCCGTGTGAGCGTTGGCGCCGAAGAAGGGGTTCTCCTCGCGCTCCTCGGCGAGCGTCGTCTCCGGGCCGTGGCCGGGCCACAGGGTGTAGTCGCCCGCCAGGGTGAACAGGCGCTCGCGGATCGAGCGCTCGAGGGTCGCCATGTCGCCGCCCGGCAGGTCGGTGCGGCCGATGCCGCGGTGGAAGATCGTGTCGCCGGCCAGCACGTTGCGGCTCGTCTCGTCGACCAGGCAGACGCCGCCCGGAGTGTGGCCGGGGGTGTGGACGACGCGCAGCGTCAGCCCGGCCACCTCGGCCTCCTCGCCGTCCGTCCACCAGCGCTCCGGCTCGGGGCACGGCCGCGCCTCCAGCATGGCGGCGAACTGCGGCATCTGCTCGTGCTCCAGGAGGTACCGGTCCGCCTGGTGGCAGACGACGCCGACCCCGTAGCGCTCGCAGACGTGGGCGGCGTGGGCGATGTGGTCGAGGTGGCCGTGGGTGAGCAGCACCGCCTCCGGCCGCCAGCCGTGCTCGTCGATCGCCGCCATCACCCGGCCACTCTCGCCGCCGGGATCGACCACCGCCACCCGCGGCGGCACGCCGACGACGTAGACGTTCTCGGCGAAGGGGCCGACGGTGAAGCGCGCCAGGATCATGCGGACCGCCCTGCCTACGCCGCGCCGCTCGCCGCCGCCTGCCGCTCCCAGCGCCGGCAGATGGCCCGCACCTCGTGCTCCTCGAGCACGTGGTCGGAGTCCTTGGCGACGAGGAAGATCTCGCGCACCAGCCCGGGGTCGGTCTCGACGTCGCGCTCCTCGAGCCAGCACAGGATGTTCGACTCGCCGCACATGGGGCCGATCTCGATCTGCTGGCGCCGCCCCACCAGGCTCGCCGGCACCGAGGAGTAGACGCGGTCGGCCAGCCACTCGTCGCCCTTGCGCCGCGCCTTGATGATCGCCGCCGCGTGCACGCCGGTGCCGGTACGGAATGCGTCGCGGCCGACCACCGGGTAGTTGCTCGGCAGCGGCACGCCGGTGGTCTCCGCGACCAGCCGGCAGTAGTCGGGCAGCGGCGAGAGGTCGCGGTCGATCCAACCGAGGAGCTGCATGTTGACCAGCAGCAGGTCCATCGGCGTGTTGCCCACACGCTCGCCGATGCCCACCGCGGTGCCGTGCAGGCGGTCGGCGCCGGCGGCGGCGGCGGCCAGCGCGTTGATCACCGACAGGCCGCGGTCCTTGTGCCCGTGCCAGTCCACCAGCACGTCGTCGCCGACGACGCCGCGGACGAAGCGCACCAGGTTGCCGGCGCCGGCCGGCGTCGCGTGGCCCACCGTGTCGGCGACGCACACGCGCCGGGCGCCGGCGTCCACCGCCACGCGGTAGAGGCGCCGCAGGTCCTCCGGCTTGGCGCGCGTCGTGTCCTCGGTGACGAACATCACCGGCAGCTCGTGGTGCACCGCGAACTCCACCGACTCGGCGACCAGACGCAGCATGCGCTCGAAGTCCCAGTCCTCGGCGTACTGGCGGATCGGCGACGAGCCGAGGAAGCAGGCCACCTCGATCGGCAGCCCCACCGACTGCGAGATGGAGACGATCGGCTGGATGTCGGCGATCACCGTGCGCGCCGCGCAGTTGGGGAAGATCGGCAGCCTGGCATCGACGATCTCGCGCGCCAGGCGGCTGACGTCGTCGATGACGTGCGGCCCGGCGCCGGGCAGGCCGATGTCCGCCGCCTCGATTCCGAGCTCGGCGATCTTGTGCAGGATGGCCAGCTTGTCGCCCACCGCCGGGTTGCGCACCGACGGCGACTGCAGGCCGTCGCGCAGCGTCTCGTCGTCGAGCTCGACCTTCGGCCGCGCCGGCGCCAGCTCGCCGTCGGCGGCCCGGTTCCAGTCGTAGATGAGCTCCGACTCGCGGGGGTTCGAGCCGGCGGCGGTCATGCGGGGCTCCCGGTGGTTGGCGGCATGGGCGGATTATACCCAGGGGCCGCCGCGAGCCCCGCCCTTCGTGACGCGGCTGCGCGGCTCCTCAGGGCTCGTCGGGCGGGCTGGCCGGCGAGGACCCGGCGGCGGCGCCGGCCGCCAGCTCGTGCTCCAGCAGCTCCGCCAGGCGGCTGTTGAAGCCCACCGGGTCGGGGATCTCCGAGCCCTCGGCGAGGTAGGCGTAGCCGAGCAGGAGCTGGGCGGTGGCGGCGACCTTCGGGTCCTCGGCGTCGGCCTGGAAGCGCCGCTCGAGCCCCTGCACCACCGGGTGGTCGGGGTTGAGCTCGAGGATGCGGCGCTGCTGCGGGCCGCCGCCCTTGCCCTTCTGCAGCAGGCGCTCGAGCTGCGGGCTGTAATCATGCTCGGCGCCGACCAGGCAGGCCGGCGAGGCGGTCAGCCGGCCCGACAGGCGGACGTGCTTGACGGTGGCGTCGAGCACGCCCTGGAGCCTGTCGAGCAGCGGCCGCATCGCCTTGTCGCGCTCCTCGAGCTTCTCCTTGCGCTCCTTGCGCTCCGCCTCGGAGCCCAGTTCGACGGTGCCCTTGCCGATCGACTTGAGGCGCTTGCCGTCGACCTCGTGCACCGTCTGCACCAGCAGCTCGTCGACCGGGTCGACCAGGAAGAGCACCTCGTAGCCCTTGTCGCGGAAGGCCTCGAGATGCGGCGAGTGCTCCGCCACCTCGCGCGACTCGGCGGTGATGTAGAAGACCTCCTCCTGCTCCTCCTTCATCCGCGAGACGTAGTCGGCGAGGCTGGTGAGCTTCTCCGGATCGTGGCTCGAAGCGAAGCGCAGCAGCGGCAGCAGGCGCTCGCGGTTGGCGTAGTCCTGGCTCGCGCCCTCCTTGACGGCGCGGCCGAACTCCGGCCAGAAAGTCCCGTGGTAGCGCTCCGGCTCCTTCTCCGCCATCTCGGCGAGCCGCTCGAGCACCTTCTTGGTCAGGTTCTTCTCGATCGCCTTGAGGTGGCGGTCCTGCTGCAGCATCTCGCGCGAGACGTTGAGCGGCAGGTCCGGGGACTCGACGACGCCCTTGACGAAGCGCAGCCAGTGCGGCAGCAGGTCCTCGCAGGCCTCCATGATCTGCACCCGCCGCACGTAGAGCTGCAGGCCCGGCTTCGAGCCGGCGTAGAACAGGTCGTAGGGCGCCTCGCCGGGGACGAACAGCAGCGCGCGGTACTCGAAGCGCCCCTCGGCGCGCACCGCGATGCGCTCCATCGGGTCGTTCCAGTCGCCGGAGACGTGCTTGTAGAACTCCTTGTAGTCGTCCTCGGTCACCTCCGCCTCGTCGCGCGCCCAGATCGGCTTGAGCGAGTTGAGGCGCTGCTCCTCGGTGACCCTCTCGGTCTTGGTCTCCGTCTCGCCCTCGGCGGTCTGGGTCTCGATCTCCTTGTCCCGCGACACCGGCAGCGTCACCGGGTAGGCGACGAAGTCCGAGTAGCGCTTGACGACGCGGCGCAGCGTCCACTCCTCGGTGAGGTCGGGGAGGCCGGCCTCCTCGTCGACGGGCTTCAAATGCAGGGTGATCGAGGTGCCGTGGCCGGCGCGCTCCGCGGGGCCGATCTGGTACTGGTCGCCGCCGGAGGACTGCCAGTGCGTGGCCTCCTCCTCGCCGGCGCGGCGGGTCACCAGCTCGACCTTGTCGGCGACCATGAACGACGAGTAGAAGCCGACGCCGAACTGGCCGATCAGCTTCTCGATGGTGGCGTCCTGCTTGGCCTCCTTGACCCGCTCCATCAGCTCGCGGGTGCCCGACTTGGCGATGGTGCCGATGTTGGCGATCACCTCGTCGCGGCTCATGCCGATGCCGTTGTCGTGGACGGTGAGGGTGCGCGCCTCGGGGTCCGCCTCGAGGCGGATCTTCGGCTCCCACCCCGCGTCCGCCAGCTCCGGCGCCGACAGCGCCTCGAAGCGCAGGCGGTCGATGGCGTCGGAGGCGTTCGAGATCAGCTCGCGCAGGAAGATCTCCTTGTGCGAGTACAGCGAGTGGATCATCAGCTCGAGCAGCTGCCGCGTCTCGGCCTGGAAGGTGTAGGACTGGGTGTCGGGGAGGGTCTGGGTCTCGGTCATGGCTGTCTACCTCGTCGATGAAATTCTACGGAAGCGGCCGTCCGGCGCAACGCCGCTCGCGCGGTTTGTCCCGCCCGCGCCGCCTCCGGCCACTGTACCCTGTGGCGCCGATGCCGTGAACCGTGACCGAAGGAGGCCAACGTTGAAGCTGGGAGACGTCTTGCGCAAGGAGCGCACCAAGCGGGACCTCGCCGCCGCCGACGCCGCGCAGCGGCTGGAGATGTCGGAGGACGACTACCGGCAGCTCGAGGCCGGCGGGACGCCGGCCGAGACCTGGGGTCCGCACCTGGCGCAGATCGCCATCGCGCTGGAGACCCCGACGAGCCGCCTGCTGGCCGAGTCGGGCCGAGCCGCCGACACCAAGCCGGGCCAGGCCGGCGAGCTGATCCGCCGCCACCGCGAGCGGCAGGGCAAGACGCCGGAGGAGATGGCGGCGGCGCTCGGGATCGAGGTCGACGCCTACCGCGCGATCGAGGCCGGCGAGTCGCCGCTCGAGACCTGGGGCCCGCGCCTGCTGGCCTTCGCCGAGGCCGTCGAGCAGCCGGTCTTCAATCTCTTCTACCCCTGCGGCCTGCCCTTCCAGGAGCTCGACGACTACCCCTGAGTCGACGCACCGGGCGCCTTACGCTAGCCCTGGAGCTTCTTGATCAGCTCGCTCCAGTAGGTCTGCATCGCCCACGCCGGATCGGCTCCGTCGAGGGACCATCGCGTCTCCAGCTCCCTCAGGTCGCCGAACTCCTTCATCGCGTCCTCCGACTCCCATCCCTCGGCGAGGACCTTCCACGCTTGGGCGTTCATCAGCGCCCCGGAGGCCCCTTTCGCGACCGTCGGGTCGTATCCCTCCTTGCCCGCGTCGGCACGCCGCGCAGCCGAGAACTCGCCGCGCCCCTCGTGGTAGATGCCCTTGAGGTAATAGCGCAGCTTGGTGTAGAGCTCGAAGTAGCGGTCCTCGGCGGAGAGGTCGCGGACGTCGCCCGAGGCCGCCGCGGTGGAACCCTGCATGATGAACTGCCAGGTGTTGTCCAGGTTGGGGAACGTCGCGTCGCCGAGGCCCGACACCGCGCGGTCCTTTTCCGACGCGGCGAAGCCCTCGAGGCTCACCCAGTCGGTGCCGGAAGCGACGACGCGGGTCGCGTAGTGGCCGACGCCGGCCTCGCCCGACGTATAGGACTTCAGGCGGTGCTTGTTCTCCACATCGACACGGTTGCCCAGCAGCGTCGAGGCCGTGACGTCGCAGGCGCGGTAGAGGAGGACGGCGTCCTCGGAAGCGAGCGATTCCAGCTGCGAGACCTGGAACAGGGTGCCGCGCAGGGTCGGCATGTCGAGAACCGCGTCGGCCGGGAAGGCGTCCCGCAGGGCCTGGAGCGCGCGGAGCACGGCCTGGCTGGTCTCGTCGACGAGGTTGAGCGGCGGGTCGTTGATCTCGTCGAACCACAGGCCGAGCAGGTCCTGGACCGCCCGCTCGACGTCGGCGCGCCGCAGGGTCGCGGAGTCGAGGACCCGCTCCACGATGACGACGAAAGAGCGGACGACGCCGGCCTTCTCCTTGAGATCGTCGCTCCAGGTGCCGGTCGACGCCAGCTCCGAGATAACGACCTTCTTGAACAGCTCGAGGTGGTCGACGAGGCCCCGGGTCAGGGTGCCGAGCTCGCGGTAGTTGTCGGCCTGCTGCCGCACCACGCCTTCCTGGCGCTCGAGGATCCGGGTGCGCAGGTGCCGGAGCCCGGGGACCACCGCCTTCTGATAGAGCGCGTGGAGGTCGGTCCTGGGCGTCCGGCTGAACTTTTTCAGCGCGGAACCAAGGAACTCGCCGCTCAGCGCACCCGTCGGCGCGTCGGCGGCCCGCCGGCGCTCGAAGCGGAGCCCGAGCGACAGGAAATCGCGGTCGAACCGCCGGACCCGCGCCTTCGCATAGACCTCCAACGGCGAGTTGAGGATCGCGCGGTTGATGCTGTCCACCTTCGACTCGCCGTCGACCAGGAGCACGTGGTTCGGAGTCCGCATGCCGGTGACCATCTTGCCGTCGTCGGAGACCGAGTAGATCGTCCGATCCTCGGGCGCCTTGGAGATGCTGTAGCGGCGGACGCGTTCCGCCTCGGAGCGAAGAGACAGCGCGGCGGGCCGGTGGCCCAGCCGCAGGGCGCGGCGGAGGACCTGTTCGGAGTCGGGCGCCGGGCTCGCGGCGGCCGGGCCGCCGCGGGGGGCGGCCGACGCCGCGTGCGCAGCCGCGGGAGACGGCGACGGGCGCTCGCGGAGACCGGGTTCCAATCGCCGCGCCATGGAGCTCCGGTTCCCGATGCCCACCGCGCCTACCGCACCGCGGGCGCGGTGAGCTGCGCCGCCACCGCGTCGCCGACCTCGGCGGTGGTCAGGCCGCCGCCGAGGTCCGGGGTGGTGCGGTCGTGGCGCACCAGCTCGCGCACCGCCTCCTCGACCCCCTCCGCCGCCTCGGCGTGGCCGAGCTCGTCGAGCATCAGGGCGGCGGTGAGCAGCGCTCCCATCGGGTTGGCGCGGCCGGTGCCGGCGTACTTCGGCGCCGAGCCGTGCACCGGCTCGAACATCGAGGTGCGGCCGGGGTGGAGGTTGGCCGAGGCGGCGAGGCCGAGGCCGCCCTGGAGCGCCGCGCCGAGGTCGGTCAGGATGTCGCCGAACATGTTGTTGGCGACCACCACGTCGAAGCTCTCCGGCTTGCGCACCATCTGCATGGCGGCGGCGTCGACGTAGAGGTGGCGGCGGGCGATCCCCGGGTAGACCTCCCCCACCTCGGCGAAGGCGCGCTGCCACAGGTCGTGGCCGTGGCGCAGCACGTTCGACTTGTCGACCATGCACACCTCGTGGCGGCCGTGGGCGACGGCGTAGTCGAAGGCGGCGCGCAGGATGCGCTCGACCCCCTTGCGGGTGTTGATCTCCTCCTGCACCGCCACCTCGTCCGGCGTGCCGCGCTTGAAGACGCCGCCGATGCCGACGTAGGCGCCCTCGGTGTTCTCGCGGAAGACCACGAAGTCGACGTCCGCCTCGGTCTTGTCCTTGAGCGGGCAGAAGCGCGGGTCGTAGAGCTTGACGGGCCGGAAGTTGACGTAGAGGTCGAGGCCGAAGCGGATGCCGAGCAGGATGTCCGCCGCGTGCTTCATGTCCGGCACCCGCGGGTCGCCGTAGGCGCCGATGAAGATCGCCGCGTAGTGGTCGCGGAAGTCCTCGAGCGCCCCCTCGGGCAGGGTGAGCCCGGTCTCGAGATAGCGGTCGGCGTCCCACGGCAGGTGCACCAGCTCGAGCGGCAGGTGCCAGCGCTCGGCGGCGGCCTCGAGCACCTTCACCGCCTCGGCGGTGACGTCCTTGCCGATGCCGTCGCCGGGGATGACGGCGATCTTCTGCGGGCGGCGGTCCTGCGGGCGGCGGCTGACGGGTTGGTGCGACGGCTCTGCGGAGGCGGACGACGGCTCGCTCATGGCCGGGAGATGCTAGCACGCCGCTCGCGCCCGAGCGCCTGCCGCGCGCGCCGCCGCTCGGCCTCCGAGCCGAGGGTGCCGGCGGTGCGCAGGTAGGCCTCGCGCAGGCCGCCGTCGAGGGCGGGGGCCTGGTGCTCGGCGACGGCGACGAGGACGTCCGCCAGGTCCGCGTCCGAGCCGATGGCGGCGGCGGAGTCGAGCAGCATGGCGAGCACCGGCGGGGCCAGGTGCGGCCGCCGGGCGAGCGCCGACAGCACCGCCGCGTGGTCGCCGTCCGAGCCGATCGAGCCGGCGGCCGCGGCAAAGGCGCGGCGCGGACCGTCCGCCGCCAGGTCGAGGACGCCGAGGGCACCGGCGAGCAGGGCGGCGAGG
>CAZLBJ010000168.1:0-2616 GCA_964557755.1 uncultured Thermoanaerobaculia bacterium | reverse complement strand
AGTCGGTCTGCGGGCCCCAAAAGCCGTCGACCGGGCCGCTGTCGATGCCGGCGTCGCGCGCCAGGAGCTGCACGAAGGCGGTGAGCTTGCGCCGCCGCGAGCCGGCGGCGACGGCGCCCGCGTGCGCCGGTGCCAGCTCGCCGCGGCGCGCCGCCAGCGCGCGGTCGAGCGCCGCCTCGGTGCGCGGCCCCAGCACGCCGTCCACCGGCCCGGGGGCGAAGCCGCCGTCGCGGAGGTGGCGCTGGGCGATGCGGATGGCTTCGATCGGGATGTGCATGGTCACGGCCTCGCTCCTTGCCGCCGTAGCTTCGCAGAGGAGCGAGCATCGCACCAACCACGCCGCCGGGCGGGCGGGGACGGGTTGTACAATCCTCCCCGTCGTGGAGTGCCTCCGAGCCCGCCTATGCTGATTCCGGACTGGATGAGAGGACGCTCCGGCGCCCCGCGCGGCTCGGTGCACTGCCGGCACTGCCTGAAGCCCTTCGCGTTGCGGCGCCTGGGCGTGGTCTGCCGCTCGCAGCGCTGCCGCGACGTGCCGGACGACACCGGCGTGCGCGGACCCCGCTTCTTCTTCGCCGGCGACCACGGCCTGTGGCGGGGCGGCGAGCTGGACCTCGACGAGCGGCCGTGCCCGTTCTGCGAGCGGCTCGACGCCCTGCAGACCGTCTGCCCGCACTGCCGCCAGCCGCTCGACGCCGAGGAGGGCGAGGACCAGGTGCTGGCGGTGATCGGCGCCTCGGCCTCCGGCAAGACCCACTTCCTCGCCGCCGTGCTGCACCAGCTCCTCGACGGCGGCGCCGGCGGCGACGAGTGGGCGGTCGACCGCGAGGAGCGCCTGCTGCGGCCGCTGCGCGAGCGCTACCTCGAGCCGCTGTTCGAGCAGCTGCGCGTGCTGCCGGCGACGCCGCCCCGCCTCGACGAGGAGTTGCGCCTGCCGCTGGTCAACCTGCGCGACGGCCGCCGCGTCCTGCTCGTCTTCCGCGACCTCGGCGGCGAGCTGTTCCGCCAGCCCGAGCGCCTCGCCCGCGCCGCCTTCCTGCGCTACGCCCAGGGCGTCGTGCTGATGGCCGATCCGCTGGCCTTCGCGCCCGGCCCGGCGCCCGGCAAGCGCTGGACCCCGAACGGCCAGCCCGACGCGCTGGAGGTCCTGCGCATCTACCGCCGCGTGCTGGAGGCCCCCGAGCGCGGGGTGGACGAACGCGCCCTGCCGCTGCTGCCCGAGGAGAAGGTGCTGGCCGTGGCGGTCACCAAAGCCGACCTGATGCTCGACCGCGACCACCCGTTCTGGAGCGACGGCGACGGCGGCGCCCACCTCGAGCCCGGCTACTGGCGACGCCGCGCCGAGGAGGGCCGTACGGTGGCCGAGTGGGTGCGCGGCCGGCTCGACGCCGAGCTGGTCGCGGAAGCGGAGCGCTTCGGCGAGACGGCGTGGTTCTTCGTCTCGAGCCTCGGCTTCCCGCACCCGCCCGACGCACCCCGGCTCGAGCAGGCGCCACGGCCGCGGCGCGTCCACGAGCCGGTGTTCGCCCTCCTCGACCGGCTGACCGCCGGCGCGGCGGCGGCGGCGCGGCGGCCGGTGGACGTGAGCGAGGAGGCCGAGGGCGAGCCGGAGCTGGCGCGCCCGGCGGTCCGCCGCCCCGCCGTGCGGCCACCCGTCGCCAAGCACCGCCGTGCCCCGGCCGCCGCCCGCCCCGCCCCGCCGCCCGAGGACGATTGGGACCTCTGACGTGCTCGCCTGGCGCCACCTCTACACGCGCGCCGCCGACGGCGCCCTCGGCGCACCGGGGTTCCAGACGGTGGCCTGCGCCGGCGAGATCGACGACCGCCGCCGCCGCGCCCTCGAGCAGCTCGTGACCCGCGCCCTCGACGCCGCCGGCGGCGGCCACCGTACGCTCCTCCTGCAGCCCTCGCCCAGCGACGCCGGGCGCTGCGTGCTGACCCGCATCGAGCCGCTCGGCGCCAGCTTCGACGGCCGCCCCGGCAACTCCTGGAGCGAGAGCCTGGTGGTTCCCCAGTCGTGGCTGGCGCGCGCCGGCTGGGACGCGGCGGCCGCCTTCGACGCCCTCGACTGGTGGGGCCCGGAGGGCGCCGAGCGGCACCTGGAGTCGGCGCGGAGCGGCCGGCCGGCGGCGCTGGCCGAGGAGTCGCTGCCGCCGCTCGGGCCGGGGCCGGAGGAGCGGCTGGCGCGCCTCGCCGAGCTGGTGCCGGAGCGCGAGCTGCGCCAGGCGCTGCTCGAGTGCTTCGCCTGGCAGGCGGCGCAGGACCGCGAGCCGCCGCGGCCGATCCACGTCGTGCCGCCGGACGGCGACGCCGTGGCCGAGCTCGAGGAGCTGCTGCTCCTGCTGCCCATGGCCTTCGCCCCCGACCGCCGCACTCGCTCGGCCGACGGCGAGACCCGCTGCCTGCGCCTCGCCACCTTCGCCGCCCCCGGCGCCCTGGTCGCCCCCGACCTCGTGGGCGTGCCCGAGTCGCAGCTCGACGCGGTGCGCGCCGGCCGGGGGATGGTGGTCGACCTCGGCGGCAGCGTGCCGCCGCCGGCGAGCGGCGACGCGGCCAGCCGCGAGCTGGCGCGGCAGGTGGACGCCCGCGTCACCGGCGGCGCACCGCGCCGGCGCG
>CAZLBJ010000167.1:0-6867 GCA_964557755.1 uncultured Thermoanaerobaculia bacterium | reverse complement strand
CTCGCCGTCCACCAGCGGGTAGACCAGGAACTCCTTCGGGCGCAGGACGAAGGCCCGTCCCTTGTCGTCCGCACCCGCGTACTGCTGCCCCTGCCAGGTCGGCGCCGGCGCCGTGACCTGCGCTGTGAGACCCTCGGCGAGCGCGGGGCGGGACAGGGGAGACGAGACGGCGGCGAGCACCAGGCCCGCCGCCACGTGCATCGAGGACTTCATCGCATGGCCAGCGTGGCGACGAGCCCGACGAGCATGCGCTTCATGGCGTTCGACTCCTCCGTGCTGGGTTGAAAGGGAGCCGCTCGGGCAGGCGCGCTGCCTGCCACGATTCAAGCGGATCTTGAAGAATGAGTGTCGTCGGTGGGTACGACTGTGACACGGGTGCGGGGGCCGGCTCCCGGAGTCGTCATTCCGCCTCTTTCGCCACTGTCTCGGCGATCCCGGTCGCGCCATCAACCATGAAAATCAGTGCTCTCTTGGAGGATTTTCATGGTATTGTCGGCCAGCCATGATCCCCCGTCCTGCAATTCTCGACGCTCTCAATAGGGCGCTGCGCCGCAGCCGCGTCGTGGTGCTCGCCGGGCCGCGCCAGTGCGGAAAGACGACCCTGGCGCGAGAGCTGGTCAGCGAGGAGTCGGTCAACTATTTCGACCTGGAAGACCCCGTCAGCCTGGCGCGCCTGGACGAACCGATGACGGCTCTGGGGCCGCTCGAGGGGCTGGTGGTGATCGATGAGGTGCAGCTGCGCCCCGATCTCTTTCCGGTCCTTCGCGTACTCGCCGACCGGAGGACCTCACCGGCGAGGTTCCTGATCCTCGGCAGTGCCTCGGGGGATCTGCTCAGGCAGACGTCGGAGAGCTTGGCCGGTCGTCTGGAGCGGGTCCTGATCGGCGGCTTCACCCTGGCCGAGCTCGGCGCCGAGGCCGACGACACGCTGTGGCGCCGCGGCGGCCTGCCGCGGTCGTATCTGGCTGAACGCCAGGAAGACAGCCTGGCCTGGCGCCAGAGCTTCGTTCGCACGCTGCTGGAGCGCGATCTGCCGCAATGGGGAGTGCGCGTACCGGCGGTGGCGCTGCATCGATTCTGGACGATGCTGGCGCACTATCACGGCCAGACCTGGAACGCGGCCGAGCCGGCACGGGCGCTGGGCGTGAGCGAATCGACCGCGCGCCGTTATCTCGACCTGCTGACCGACGCCTTCATGGTCCGTCAGTTGCAGCCGTGGCATGCGAATCTGCGGAAACGACAGGTCAAGTCTCCCAAGGTGTACATCCGCGACAGCGGGCTGCTTCATCAGCTCCTGGGGATCTCGACCGCCAAGGGCCTGCTGAGCCATCCAAAGCTCGGCGCTTCGTGGGAGGGCTTCGTCCTCGAGCAGGTGCTGGCGACGGCGCCGCACGACGAGGCCTTCTTCTGGGCCACGCACCAGGGTGCGGAGATCGACCTGATCCTGCGGCGCGGCGACCGGCTGCTGGGTGTGGAGTGCAAACGCACCGACGCGCCGCGCACGACGCCGTCGATCCGCATTGCGATGGAGGACCTGGGGTTGGAGCGGGTGGCCGTGCTCTATCCCGGCACCAAGCGCTATCCGCTCTCCGACCGGCTAGAGGTCGTTCCCCTGAAGACCCTGGGGCAAGGAGGCGATCTGTTCGATCCCGAGGGCCGCAAGCGGCCAGCCTGAGCTGCCGTCGTGGCGCCCGGCGCCCGGATCGCCTGAAGTCGTCATTGCGATTCCCAACTCCGCCCCGCCGCCACGTCCTCGAGCGTGAACCGCGCACCGAGACCGTCGTCGGGGGCGAGCCAGACGAGGCGGTGGAAGATGCGGCGGGCCGTCGCGAGGTCGCCGCGGCGCCAGCGGCTCAGGCCGAGGCCGTGCAGGCAGCGCAGGAACGGGCGGTTGTCCAGCAGCCCCCAGGGCAGCAGGTCCGTAAAGTCGAGTACCGGCTGCGGCAGCGCCGTCTCGCCCAGGGCGACGCCGGCGCGGAAGTGGCGCTCGGCGCGGTCCGCGCCCCCCGGCCAGCGGCTGCGGAGCTCGACGTAGCCGAGGTGGGCGTGGGCGGCGAGGCAGCGAAGGTCGGCGCTGAGCAGGTCCCCCAGCAGGTCCTCGGCCTCGGGCGTCGCACCGGACTCCGCCAGCGCCACGGCCTCGAGGATCGGGTCCTCCTCCCAGCGCAGCTCCACCGCGTCCGCCGGCAGGACCTCCTCCATCTCGTACTGGGTGCGCGCCCCCGCGGCGACGATCTCCTCGTACAGCGGGCTCAGCTCCTGTTCGAACAGCCAGGCCTCCTGCTCGGGGACCCAGGGCCCGTGGCTCGTCAACCCAAGCGGCGAAAGCTCCAGGCGGGGGACGTCGATCCGGGTGTCGACAACGAGTCCCTTGACGTAGGACCTGTGCCCGAACAGCCACGAGCGCTCGACCTCGACGGTGAAGATCTCGCCCGGCACCGGCCAGATCTTTGACATCCCGGTGCGCACGATGATCGTCTCGCCGTGCGGCCGCACGCGGCTGCGGATGATGTCGAGACCGCCCTTCAGGCAGACGAGCTCGACGCGGCTTCCGGGGTCAGGTAGGGGCATGGGCGATCTCCGCGGTCTCCGATGGGTCGGACGGAATCTCTCATAGTCCCATGAAGCCTTCCTGTGATACATATGTGGCCATATGCGGCCGCGCTGCGATGCGCGGCCGATTCGGTTCCAATCGCTCGTGGAGGCAGCACCGTGTTCTCCGACGCCCGGCGTCCCCTCCGTCCTCGTCCCGCGGCCCTCGCCGCCGCTCTCGCCCTCCTCGTCCTCGCCGGCTGCTCCGGCGGCGGCGACGGGCCCACCGCGCCGAGCTCCGGCCCCGGCGTGGCGGCGGTGGAGGGCTCGTCGTTCGCGCTGGTCAACGACGCCCGCCGTGCCGAGGGGCGGCCGGAGGTGGTGTTCGACCCGGTGCTCTCCGAGGTCGCCCGCCGGCACAGCGAGCGCATGCGCGACGAGGGCTTCTTCGCCCACGACGACCCCACCGGCGGCGATCCCGTGTCGCGGGTGCGCGCCGCCGGCGTCACCTTCACGCTGCTCGCCGAGAACCTGGCCACCACCGCCGGCGTCTCCGACCCCGCCCGCGACGCCCATGGCGCCCTGATGGCCAACGAGCTGCACCGCAGCAACATCCTCGACGGCCGCTTCACCCTCGCCGGCGTCGGCGCCGCCCGTTCCGGCAACTCGTACTGGATCACCCAGGTCTTCGTGCGGCAGTAGGGCCACGGCCGCCGGCACGCACGGCCGCCGCCGGGGTCGGGGCCCAGGTCGTGGGCCGGCAGTGCGCGTTGCAGGATTTGTGACTCATTTGGTAGCTTATGGCTCCATGACCCTCGCGGCCGCCGTCTCCCCCCGCTTTCCCGCCGCCGCCGCCGCGGCGGAGCGGGAGGTGCGGCCGCTGGCGGTGCTCGAGCGCATCGGCGGCACGCCGCTGCTCGATCTGTCGGCGCTGCTGCCGCACGGCGGCGACGGCCGCGTGCGCGTCCTCGGCAAGGCGGAGATGGCCAACCCCGGCGGCTCGGTGAAGGACCGCCCGGCGCTGGCGATGATCCTCGACGCCGAGGAGCGCGGCCTGCTGCGCCCCGGCGGCGGCCGCCGCATCCTCGACGCCACTTCCGGCAACACCGGCATCGCCTACGCCATGATCGGCTCGGCTCGCGGCTACGGCGTCACCCTCTGCCTGCCCGAGAACGCCAGCCCGGAGCGCAAGCGCATGCTCACCGCCTACGGCGCCGAGCTGGTGCTCACCGACCCGCTGGAGGGCACCGACGGCGCCATCCTCGAGGCCCGCCGCCGCGTCGAGGCCGAGCCGCGGCGCTGGGCCTACCTCGACCAGTACTCGAACCCCGCCAACCCGCGCGCCCACGAGTCGTCGACCGGGCCGGAGATCGCACGCCAGTGCGGCGGCCACTGGAGCCACTTCGTCACCGGTCTCGGCACCAGCGGCACTTTCATGGGCGTCGGCCGCTTCCTGCGCCGCGAGATGCCCGAGGTGCGGCGCGTCGCCGTCCAGCCGGACGGCCCGCTGCATGGCCTCGAGGGGCTCAAGCACATGGAGACGGCGCTGGTGCCCGCCATCTGGGACCCGTCGCTGGCCGACGAGGAGCGCACCGTGTCGACCGAGACCGCCTACGCCACCGCCCGCCGCCTGGCCCGCTCGCTGGGCCTGCTGGTGGGGCCGTCGGCGGCGGCCAACGCCGCCTCGGCGCTGGTCCTGGGCGAGGAGCTGCTGGACGCCGGCGAGGCGGCCGCCACCGTCGTCACCGTGCTCTGCGACGGTGCCGAGAAGTACCTCTCCGAGGCCTTCTGGGACGTGGTGGACTGATGGCGAGACTGGTCCTCCTGCCGCGGCACCGGCTGGCCGTCGAGCGCCACGCGGCCGCCACCTATCCCGAGGAGTGCTGCGGCGTGCTGATGGGCCGGCCGCTGGGCGACGGCGGCGGCACCCTGGTCGAGCGCGTGCGGCCGGTCGACAACGAGCGCGCCGACAGCCGCGGCAACCGCTACCTGATGCACCCGGAGACGGTGCTGGCTGCGGAGAAGGAGGCGCGCCGCCTGGGCCTCGGCGTGGTCGGCTACTACCACTCGCACCCGGACCACCCGTCGCGCCCCAGCGACTTCGACCGCGAGCACGCGTGGCCGGGCCTGTCGTACGTCATCGTGGCGGTGGCGGACGGCGAGGTGGCCGACGCGCGGAGCTGGCGGCTCACCGACGACCGCAGCCGCTTCGAGCAGGAGGAGCTGGTCCACGAGGTCCGGCTGCCGGCGGCCCGCCGCCGCCCCGCGGCCCGCCCGTCCGGCGAACGAAAGGGCGAACGACAGGAGGAACGATGAGCGTCACCGTGCACATCCCCACCCCGCTGCGCCGTTTCACCGGCGACGCCGGCGAGGTGGCGGTCGAGGGCGACACCGTGGACGCGGCGCTGGCCGACCTGGTGCGCCGCCACCCGCAGCTCGCGCGCCACCTGTTCGGCGACGACGGCCGGGTGCGCAGCTTCGTCAACGTCTTCGTCAACGACGACAACATCCGCTACGGCGACGGCGGCGCCACACTCGTGGCGGACGGCGACTCGGTGTCGATCATCCCGTCGATCGCCGGCGGAGGCGGCCGATGACCGTCGCCGAGACGAGCCCCGCCGCCGCTCTGCTCGGCCGCGCCGCCACCCTGCCGGAGCTCTCCGCCGCCGAGCTGCGCCGCTACAGCCGCCACCTGATCATGCCCGAGGTCGGCACCGCCGGGCAGCGCAGGCTGAAGGCGTCGCGGGTGCTGATGATCGGCACCGGCGGCCTCGGCTCGCCGGTCGGCCTCTACCTCGCCGCCGCCGGCGTCGGCAAGCTGGGCCTCGTCGACTTCGACGTCGTCGACGTGTCTACCCTCCACCGCCCGGTGCTCTACGCCGACTCCGACGTCGGCCGGCCGAAGATCGAGGCCGCCGCCGAGCGCCTGCACGGCGTCAACCCGCACGTCGAGCTCGCGCCGCACGAGGTGCGCCTCGACTCGTCGAACGCGCTCGAGCTGTTCGCGGGCTACGACCTGGTGGTCGACGGCACCGACAACTTCCCGACCCGCTACCTGGTCAACGACGCTTGCGTCCTCGCCGGCAAGCCGAACGTCTACGGCTCGATCTACCGCTTCGAGGGGCAGGTGTCGGTGTTCTGGGGGGCGCGGGGGCCGTGCTACCGGTGCCTGTTCCCCGAGCCGCCGCCGCCGGGGTTGGTGCCGTCGTGCGCCGAGGGCGGCGTCCTCGGCGTGCTGCCGGGGATCATCGGCGCGCTGCAGGCCAACGAAGTGATCAAGCTGCTGATCGGCGCCGGCGAGCCGCTGATCGGCCGCCTGCTGCTGTTCGACGCCCTGCGCATGCGCTTCCGCGAGCTCAAGCTGCAGAAGGACCCGCACTGCCCGGTGTGCTCCGAGCACCCGACGCAGACCGCCCTGATCGACTACCAGCAGTTCTGCGGCATCGGCGACGACGAGCCGCTGGCCGGCGAGGGCTGGGAGATCGAGGTCGAGGAGCTCGTCGAGCTGCGCCACGACGGCAACGAGGTGACGCTGCTCGACGTGCGCACGCGAGAAGAGCACGAGATCGCCCGCATCGAGGGAGCGCGCCTGATCCCGCTGCACGAGCTGCCCGACCGCCTGGGCGAGCTCGACACCGCCGAGCGCATCGTCGTCCACTGCCACCACGGCCCGCGCTCGCTGCGCGCCACCCACCTCCTGCGCGACATGGGCTACCAGGCGGTCAACCTCGCAGGCGGCATCGACGCCTGGAGCGAGCGGGTGGACCCCAGCGTGCCGCGGTACTAGCCGAGGGCCCCGTAGATCTGCGCCATGGCGACGGCGTTGACCGCGCCGTGGAGGAGCAGCGGCGCGGCGAGTGAGCCGGTGTGCAGGCGCGCGGCGCCGAAGAGTAGGCCGAGGGCGAAGACGGCGCTCATGTCGAAGAGGTCGTACTGGCTGTGGATCAGCGCCCACAGCGCCGCCGAGGCGGCGACCGCGCCGGCGCGGCCGCCGAAGCCGGGACCGGCGGAGGCGGCGAGGCCCGGCAGCAGGAAGCCGCGGAACACCACCTCCTCGACCAGCGGCGCGCCGACCACCACCGCCGCGGCGAGCAGCGCCGGCCAGCCGGCGCTGTGCCACAGCTCGACCATGAAGTCGGGGATCGGCGGCCGCTCGAAGGCGCGGGCGGCGAGCTCGTAGACGGCGAGGGCGGCGGCGGTGGCCGGCACCCAGGCAAGCAGGCGCAGCCAGCGCGGCGGCGTCGCGCCGAGGAAGCGGCGCACGGCGGCCCGGCGCTCGCCGGAGGGCGCCGCCGCCGGCGTCGCCAGCCACGCCGCTCCCGCCGCCGCCGCCAC
>CAZLBJ010000166.1:0-3853 GCA_964557755.1 uncultured Thermoanaerobaculia bacterium | reverse complement strand
GCAGGCGTGGGCGACGGCGTAGTTGCCGGCCGCGCAGGCGGTGGGCAGCATGGCGTTGGGGCCGGCGAAGCCGACCTCCGCCGCCACGCTGGCGGCGATGGTGTGGCACGGGTAGAGCGCCACGAAGCGGCGGTCGACCTCGGCCAGCCGCTCGGCCACGTAGCTGTCGTTGAAGCGCTCCACCTCGCGCGGCTCGCCCGAGGTGGTGCCCATGGCGACGCCGGCGCGCGCCGGCTCGAGCGCCGCCTCGTCGAGGCCGGCGTCGTCGAGCGCGAGGCGCGCCGCGGCGCAGGCGAGCTGCGACGCGCGGCCCACCTCGCCGGGCTCGACGCGGCGCAGGTACCGCGCGGCGTCGAAGCCACGCACCTCGGCGCCGACGTGGACGCTGTAGGCGCCGGTGTTGAACGACTCGACAGGGCCGATGCCGCTGCGGCCGGCGAGCAGGGCCTCCCACACGGCCTCGCGGCCGCTGCCCACCGGCGTGACGGCACCGATGCCGGTGACGACGATGCGCGAGTCCATCGCCGTCAGGCGACCTCGGCCGCGGCGCTCTTCTCCCGCAGCCGCTCGCTCACCAACGCCATCGTCTCGTCCACCGAGTCGATGCCGCGCATCCGCTCCTCGGGCAGGCCGAGCTGGAACTCGTAGTCGACGTCGACGCCGATCTCCAGCAGGGACAGCGAATCGAGGTCCAGGTCCCGGGTGAAGGAATCGGCGTCGCCGATCCTCCCCGCGTCGATGTTCGTGATGTTGGAGATGATCTCCTTGATACGCGCCTTCATCTCGACCACGTCCATGGCACATTCGCTCCTCTCGGGTTGCGGGCCCAGGGGGACCCCCAGACAGACATACCTACGTTCGCAAGGACGACCGGACCAGACATAGCAGACCCCCGATTCTATTGGCAAGCGGCGGGTCCGCGCTGTAACTCCGGCGTCACCCTGTTCGGCGCCCCGCACCCGCCTGCGTTACAGCAGCGTTTCGATAAATGGTCTCGAATGAAAGCGTTCCGTGTAAAGTCCGCGCGGGGCCGCGTTCGGCCCATGGCACCGATGGATCCGCGGCGCCAGCGATGCCCGCCGCTTGCGCCGCCACCCCCGCGCGGCATACCTTGGAGGCATGACGGCCGGCGGCGGCAGCACCGCGGACGACGACCGCTTCGGATTGGGCGGCGAAGCCGAGGGCGAGCTCGCCACCCGGGAGCGGCGGGGTACGCGGCGGCCACGCCGCCACAAGGTGGTGCTCCACAACGACGACTACACGACGATGGAGTTCGTGGTCGAGGTGCTGGTCGAGCACTTCCGCAAATCGCCGCCGGAGGCGCTGCAGATCATGCTCCAGGTCCACCACAAGGGCAGCGGCGTCGCCGGCGTCTACCCGCCCGAGGTGGCCGAGACCAAGGTGGCGGAGGTCACCGCCCGGGCGCGCGCCGCCGGCTTTCCGCTGCTGCTGACCACCGAGGACGCGTGAAGCTCTCCCAGGACGTCCAGATCTCGCTCACCGTGGCGGTGTCCGACGCCGGGCGCCGCGGCCACGAGTACGCCGGCACCGAGCACCTGCTGCACGCCCTCACCCTCGACGACGACAGCGCCCGCGTGCTGCGCCACGCCGGCGCCGACGTCGAGGCGCTGCGCGAGCGGCTCGAGCGCCACCTCGCCGACGAGCTCGCGCCGGCCGCCGCCGGCCTGCCGCTCGAGCCGCGCCTGTCGCTCGCTCTCCAGCGCGTGCTGGCGCGCGCCGCGACCCAGGTCGAGGGCTCCGGCCGCGACGAGGTGCGCGGTCCCGACCTCCTGGTGGCGCTGTTCTCCGAGGAGGACAGCTTCGCCGTCGCGCTGCTCGCCGAGCACGAGGTGCGGCGGCTGGACGTGGTGAGCTACCTGGCGCACGGCGTCTCCAAGCTCGGCACCGGCCGGCCGCCGGAGGCCGGCCGCCCCGGCCGCGCCGGCGCGCCGCTGCCGGACGACGACGAGCCCGGGGCTGGCGGCCCGGCGCCCGAGGGTGAGCAGGCCCTCGCCGCCTACACCCTGGACCTGACGGCGCTGGCCCGCGACGGCGGCATCGACCCGCTGGTCGGCCGCGCCGGCGAGCTGTCGCGCATCCTCCACGTGCTGCAGCGGCGGCGCAAGAACAACCCGATCCTGGTCGGCGACCCCGGCGTCGGCAAGACGGCGCTGGTCGAGGGCCTGGCGCTGCGCATCGCCGAGGGCGAGGTGCCCGCCGCCTTCGCCGACGCCCGCGTGCTGCGCCTCGACCTCGGCGCGCTGCTCGCCGGCACCCGCTACCGCGGCGACTTCGAGGAGCGCATGAAGGCGGTGCTGGCGGCGCTCGCCGAGCTGCCCTCCCCCATCCTCGTCATCGACGAGATCCACACCGTGGTCGGCGCCGGCAGCGCCGGCCGCGGCACCATGGACGCCTCGAACCTGCTCAAGCCGGCGCTCGCCGCCGGCGCCCTGCGCTGCATCGGCGCCACCACCTGGGAGGAGTTCCGCCAGGGCTTCCAGCGCGACCAGGCGCTGGCGCGGCGCTTCCAGAAGGTCGAGGTGCTGGAGCCGTCGGTCGACGAGACGGTGGCGATCTTCCAGGGCCTCCAGGACCGCTACGAGTCGCACCACGGCGTCACCTACACCGCGACCGCGGTGCGCGCCGCCGCCGAGCTGGCGGCGCGCCACCTCGCCGACCGCCACCTGCCGGACAAGGCGATCGACCTGCTCGACGAGGCCGGAGCCGCCCTCGCGCTCGCCGGCCGCTCGCGGGTCGGCGTCGCCGACGTCGAGCGCGTGGTGGCGGCGATGGCGCAGATCCCCGAGCGCCGCGTGCGCGGCGACGACCGCGGCCGCCTGGCGCGCCTGGAGGCCGACCTCAAGGCCCACGTCTTCGGCCAGGACGCGGCGATCGAGCGGCTGGTGGCGGCGATCAAGGTTTCCCGCGCCGGGCTGCGCGAGGGCGACAAGCCGGTGGGCAGCTTCCTCTTGACCGGCCCGACGGGGGTCGGCAAGACGGAGGTCGCCAAGCGCCTCGCCGAGGTGCTGGGCATCGCCTTCCTGCGCTTCGACATGAGCGAGTACATGGAACGCCACACGGTGTCGCGCCTGGTCGGCGCGCCGCCCGGCTACGTCGGCTACGACCGCGGCGGCCTGCTCACCGAAGCGGTCGGCCGCACGCCGCACGCGGTGCTGCTGCTCGACGAGATCGAGAAGGCGCACGCGGACGTGTTCAACCTGCTGCTGCAGGTGATGGATCACGGTACGCTGACCGACACGAACGGCAAGCGCACCGATTTCCGCCACGTGGTGATGCTGATGACGTCGAACGTCGGCGCCCGCGAGCTGGCGGCGCGGGCGCCCGGGTTCGGCGGCGGCGGCGGCGCGGCGGACGAGGATCCGCGGGCGAGCGACTCGGACCGCGCGGTGGAACGGC
Organism: uncultured Thermoanaerobaculia bacterium; assembly: GCA_964557755.1. Taxonomy (GTDB): domain Bacteria; phylum Acidobacteriota; class Thermoanaerobaculia; order Multivoradales; family JBCCEF01; genus CAZLBJ01. The sequence goes on along the minus strand of CAZLBJ010000166.1, from coordinate 436 downwards.
TGTTCACGCCGGAGTTCCGCAACCGGCTGGACGCGCGGCTGCGCTTCCGGGCGCTGACGCCGGCGGTGATGGAGCGCATCGTCGACAAGATGATCGGCGAGCTGCGCGCCCAGCTCGCCGAACGGAAGGTGGAGATCGAGCTCACCCCGGAGGCGCGGAAGGTGCTCGCCGAGCGGGGGCATGATCCGGCCTTCGGCGCGCGGCCGTTGGGTCGGGTCATCGAGGAGACGGTGAAACGGCCTTTGACCGATGAGATCCTGTTTGGGCGCCTGGACAAAGGCGGACGGGTGGTGGTGCAGGTGGCCGATGGGGAGATTGCCCTCGACTTCAACTGAGGGGGGAATGGCAGTGGTGGCGGGGTGGGGTGGGGGGTGGGGTTGGGGGGGGGGGGCGGGGGGTCGGAAGTTTGTTGGGGGGGGGGCGGCGCGTCCACGGG
>CAZLBJ010000165.1:0-4040 GCA_964557755.1 uncultured Thermoanaerobaculia bacterium | reverse complement strand
AGGAGCCGCCGGCGAGAAGCGCCGCCCGGGACAGCGCCTCTCGGGACACTGCGCCGCCGCCGGCCGCCCCCTCGGCCGCCGCTCCCGGGGCGCCGATCTCGACCGCCGCACAGGCGCTCTACGACCGCGGCTACACGCTCTACCACCAGGGGCGCTACCTCGACGCCGAGGCTTCGTTCCAGCGCTTCCTCCAGGCCTACGGCGACACCGACCTGGCCGACAACGCCCAGTACTGGATCGGCGAGGCGCGCGAGGCGCGGGACGACCACGCCGGCGCGCTGGCGGCCTACCGCGAGGTGGTGGCCCACTACCCGCAGGGCAACAAGGTGCCGGACGCCCTGCTCAAGGCGGGGCAGAGCCTCGAACGGCTCGGCGACGCGGAGAGCGCCCGCGCCAGCTACCGGCAGGTGATGGAGAGCTTCCCCAACAGCGCCGCGGCGCTGGCCGCCGAGGAACGGCTGGCGCGCCTGCCGTGAGCCGCCGGCCGCCCCGCCGCCCGTCAAACCTTCAAGTAGAGCTTGAGCCTCTACGGGGTAAACCTTGACAGCCCTGCCGACCAAAGTGTAGCTTTCTATAGCGAAGTCCCTATAGGAAAGCTGCGCCACACGCTGCGAAGCACAGGGCCCGGGAGGGTCCCGTGCCAACGCCCGGGGGTACCGCCATGCGATCGAAGCCCGTCCCACGCCCCACCGGCAGCGCCACCGTGATCCCGACACGGGTGCCGGCGCTGGTGCTCGCCGCCGCCTTGCTGGCCGGCGGCGCCGGCGCCGCCGACGTGCCGCCCCAGGACCTGCACCAGGAGCCCGACGGCCACTGGACCGCCTGGTACCCGCCGGCGCCGCCGCCGGGCGCCGACGTCCACGTCGTCGTGCCGGGCGACACGCTGTGGGACCTGGCGGGGCGGTTCTTCGGCGACCCCTATCTGTGGCCGCAGCTCTGGGAGCACAACCAGTACATCGCGGACGCCCACTGGATCTACCCCGGCGACCCGCTGGTCGTCGGCCTGGTGGTCGAGGAAGTCGACAGCCTGGCCGAGCTCGCCGAGCCGGCGGAGGACGGCCTGGACGAGCCGATGGCCGAGGACGGCGACGTGATGTCGGCCGCCGAGGCGGCGGGCGCGCCGGTGCCGCTGGGCAGCGAGAGCGACATCTACTGCACCGGCTTCATCGGCGCCGACGAAGTGGCCTTCCCCTTCGCCATCATCGGCTCCGAGTACGAGACGCTGGTGCCGCAGCTCGCGGTGAAGGAGCACGGCGGCCCCGCCTACCGCACCGAGTTCGGCACCCAGACGGTGCGCTACGGCATGATGACCGGCGACGTCGTCTACCTCGACGGCGGCCGGCAGGCCGGCATGAGCGCCGGCCAGGCCTACGCCGCGGTCGCCGCCGAGGAGCCGGTGCACCACCCGGTGAGCGGCGAGCGGCTGGGCCGCTTCTACCGCTACCTGGGGCGCGTCCGGGTGCTGTCGGTGCAGGAGGATACGGCGATCGCCGAGATCGTCCACACCTGCGACCCGGTGCCGGTGGGCGCGCTGCTCGAGCCCTTCGTGCCGATGCCGGTGCCGCTGGGGCGGCTCGGCAGCATGCGGCCGGTCAACTACCCGACGCCGGCCGAGCGGCTGGTCGAGGCACCGATCATCGTGCGCGCCGAAGACGAGGTGCTCACCCTCGGCGAGGACTCGGTGGTCTACATCGACCGCGGCGAGCGCGACGACGTGGTGCCGGGCGACATCTACACCATCTATCGCATGAACCGGCCCGGACTGCCGCCGGTGGTGCTGGGCGAGCTGGCGGTGCTGGCCGTCCACTCGAACTCCTCGGTGGCGCGCATCCTCAGATCCCGCTACACGGTGCGCATCGGCGACCGCCTGGAGCTGAAGTAGCGCGGCCGCCCCGCCCGGCCGCGGGTTGACCGCCCGCCGGCCGGTCCGCTACACTGCCGCTTCGCGACGAGGCTCCCCGTGGTGCAAGAGACACTCAATGGACGTTTGTGCAAGATCGTCGACGAGCTGGTCCTCCGCGGGGTCACCCTGGAGCAAGGTCGCCGGGAGTTCGAGAAGCAGTTCCTCCTGGCGTCTCTCCGATCCAACGATGGAAACGTAGGTCGTTCCGCCAAGAGCCTGGGGATTCACCGCAACACCCTGCGCAACATGGTGCACCGGCTGGAGATCGAGGTCGACGAAGTCGGCGTCCGCTCCGGCCGCCGGCAGGGCCGGCGCTGAGCGCGCGGCCGGCCGGCGACGACGACAACGGATCATTCGAGGACCGAGCCGGACCCTCCTGCCGCACCTGAAGCGAGCCCGCCCGCCGGCCTGATGGGGCGCGGGGCTTGCATGCCAACCCAGCACGACATCCGATCGCGACCCGCCGGGCGAAGCTGCAGCCGCGCCCGTTCCCAGACCCAAGGGGGGCCACGGGGCCGGTGGGTGCCGCGAGAGAGGCGTTGGAGGGACCCCGGTCCAGCCGGATCCGAGGAGGAGACAACGCAGATGACGAGCCGACACACCCGCGTGCCATTCGTGGGCCTGACGGCCTTTTTGGCACTGTTGATGGTGCTCACCGCCACCTCGGCCTCGGTGCCGTCGGTGCCCGGACCGCTGCCGCTGGCGCCCAGCCGCGAGGAGGTCCAGGCACTCGAGGAGCTGGCCCGGTGGGTGCGCTCCGACCGCCGCGTCACGGTGGTCACCGTCAACGACATGGCCGAAGCGATGCGCCAGGGGCGGCGCAGCTTCGAGCTGTTCCGCAGCTACACCGGCAACGAGGCGCACCGCGAGTTCCTGCGCGGCAAGCCCTACGGCGACGCCATCGCCGAGGCCGCCGAGCGCAACGACCTCGACTGCCTGCTGGTCGCCGCCCTGGTGCAGGTCGAGTCGGGCTTCCACCGTGACGCCGTGTCGCCGATGGGCGCCATCGGCCTGATGCAGGTGATGCCGTCGACCGGGCAGATGTACGGCGTCGCCGACCTCACCGACCCCTCCGGCAACCTCTACGCCGGGACGCGCTACTTCAGCGAGCTGCTCGACTACTTCTCCGGCGACCTCGAGCTCACCCTGGCGGCCTACAACGCCGGCCCCGGCAACGTGAAGCGCTTCGGCGGCGTGCCGCCGTTCCCGGAGACGCGGCAGTACGTGCGCAAGGTGCTCTCGGCCTACATCGGCAACCACTGGGGCGTCTGGGACCAGACCGGCGCCGCGCAGCAGATCCTCCTGCACTGAGTGCGCGCGAGGCCCCTCCTCCTCGCCCTGCTGCCGCTGGCGTGGCTCGCCGGCTGCGGCCCGGGCGAGGTGCCCAACCTGCAGTCCTCCGGCACCACCGTCGTCTGCCTGGGCGACTCGATCACCGCCGGCGTCGGCGCGCGGCCTGAGGAGTCGTACCCGGCGCACCTCGAGGCGCTGCTCGACGTGCCGGTGGTCAACGCCGGCGTGCCCGGCGACACTACCGCCGACGCGCTGGCGCGGCTGGGCGGCGTCCTCGCCCACGACCCGTGGCTGGTGATCGTCGAGCTCGGCGGCAACGACCTGCTGCGCCGCCGCCCGGCCGAGGAGGCCGAAGCGGACCTGGCGGCGCTGGTCGAGGGCCTGCTCGCCGCCGGCTCGGCGGTGGTGCTGGTAGAGACGCGGGCGCCGCTGTTCGGCGGCGCCTACGACGAGCTCAGCGCCACCGTGGCGCGCCGCTTCGACCTCCCCCTCGTCGGCGAGGTGGTCGGCGAGGTGCTCGGCGACCCGGCGCGCAAGAGCGACCAGATCCATCCCAACGCCGCCGGGTACCAGGACATCGCGCGCGCCGTCGCCCACGTGGTCGAGCCGCTGCTGCGCGAGCGGCGGCGGCTGGGCCTGCCGGTGGCGCCGCCGGAGGCTGCGTGAGCGGCGCGCCGGCGCCGCCGATCCGGGACCTCGGCGAGGTCGGCGGCCACCGGGTGTGGGCGTCCGCGTCGGGCGGCACCGCGTCCAGCCAGGTCCACGTGCGCTTCGTCGGCCGCGAACTGCGGCGCGAGGGGCTGCCCGCCGCGCGGCCGGCCGCCGCCGCGGTGCTCGCCGCGGC
>CAZLBJ010000164.1:0-10680 GCA_964557755.1 uncultured Thermoanaerobaculia bacterium | reverse complement strand
TGCTGCTGGCCACCAACCCCAACGTCGAGGGCGAGGCGACGGCGCTCTACCTGGCGCGCGTCGTCAAGCCGTTGGGGCCGAGGGTCACCCGCCTCGCCTTCGGCATGCCGGTGGGCGGCGACATCGAGTACACCGACGAGGCCACCCTCGGCCGCTCGATCGCCGGCCGCCGCGAGCTTTGACAGGCCGGGGCCGCCGCGGCGACCTGCTGCCGGAGATCGTCGCGCCGCCGCCCGGGCCGCGGGCGCGGGCGCTGTCGCGCCGCCTGGCCGCCGCCGAGGCGCCGGGCGTCAACACGCTGGCCGGCGCCGCCGGCGCCGAGGCGCCGTCGCTGCTGTGGCAGGAGGCCTGGGGCTCGAACGTCGTCGACGTCGACGGCAACCGCTACCTCGACTTGACGGCCGGCTTCGGCGTTGACGCGGTGGGCCATCGCCACCCGCGGGTGGTGGCGGCGGTGCGGAGGCAGGCGGAGGTGCTGCTGCACGGCCTGGGCGACGTCCACGCCCACCCGTTGCGCGTCGAGCTGGCCGAGCGGCTGGCGGCGCGGGCGCCGGTCGGTGAGCCCGGCGAGCCGGCGGCGGTCCACCCCGCCATCTCCGGCGCCGAAGCCGTCGAGGTGGCGGTGAAGACGGCGCTGCTCGCCACCGGCCGCACCCGGGTCCTCGCCTTCGACCCCGGCTACCACGGCCTCACCGCCGGCGCCCTCGCCCTCACCTCCCGCCCGGCCTTCCGCGACCCCTTCGCCGCCCACCTCCACCCGCACCTGGTACGCCTGCCCTACGGTTGCGACCCCGGCGACCTCGACGCAGCCCTCGCCGCCGGCGACGTCGCCTGCGCGGTGGTCGAGCCGATCGTCGGCCGCGAAGGCGTCGTCCTGCCGCCCCCCGGCTGGCTCCCCGCCCTCGCCGCCGCGTGCCGGCGCCACGGGGCACTCCTCGCCGCCGACGAGGTGTTCACCGGCTTCGGCCGCACCGGCCGCTGGTTCGCGGTCGAGCACGAAGACGTGCGCCCGGACCTCCTGGTCTGCGGCAAGGCCCTCGGCGGCGGCCTCCCGATCGCCGCCGTCGCCGCTCCGCGGCGCCTGCTCGAGGCCTGGCGCACCGGCGGCGAGGCCCTCCACACCGCCACCTTCATCGCCAACCCCCTGGCCTGCGCCGCGGCGCTCGCCGTCCTCGACATCCTCGAAGACGAAGACCTGCCCGCCCGCGCCGCCCGCCTCGAATCCACCGTCCGCGCCCGCCTGGAGAGCTGGCCCGAGCGCTACGACCAAGTGGCGGCCGTGAGAGGCCGCGGCCTCCTGTGGGGCATCGACCTCGCAGACCGCACGGCCGCCAGGCGCTTCACCGAGACCGCCATGTCGCTGGGAGTCCTCCTCCTGGCCGGCGGCCCGGAGGGCCGGGTCGCCCAGCTCGTCCCCCCGCTGGTGATCACCGAGGAGCAGCTGACGGTGGCGCTCGATCTCCTGGAAGCCGCCCTCAATCGTCGTCCAGCGCCCCGCCCTGGCCGCCGGCGATGATGAACCAGCCGACGATCTTCTCGTCGAGCTCGCGCAGGCGGCGCGCCACCAGCGAGCAGAGGAGCTTCAGGAGGCGCAGCGACGACACCTTCTTGATGTCGAGGATGCCCTCCAGCACGTGGCGCGGGATCACCACCACGACGGCGCCGCCCGCGTCCGCCTTGGCGTCCGCCGAGCGCGGCTTGTTGTCGATCAGGCCCATCTCGCCGAAGTAGTCGCCGCGCTCGAGGAAGGCCAGCGCCTCCTCGCCGGCGCCGGGGATGAACTTGCTGATCATCACCCGCCCTTCGAGCACGATGTACATCTCGTTGCCCGCCTCGCCGTCGCGGAAGATCACCTCGTTCGGGGCGAGCTTGCGCTCCTTCGACAGCGAGGTGAGAAAGTTGATCTCCAGCGACGACAGGCGCTGCTCCTCGAACAGCTTGCGCTTGTCGGTCAGCTCGACGCGGAACTCCTGCGGCGGGGGAGGCGGCGCCGTCTCGCGCAGCACCGGCCCCGAGCCGGTCTCCGAGAAGAAGCGCGTCAGGCGCTCGTTGGTCAGCCGCAGCTTGGTCGACAGGCTCTTCCAGAACGCCCAGTAGAGGGCGAGGTGGACCTGCGGGTCGCGCTCGATCAGCGCCTCCACCGCCACCGGGTTCATCGCCAGCAGATCGCTGTCCACGATCGCCAACGCGTCGCCGGTGCGCTCGCCGTGGTCGACGAACGCCGTCTCCCCGAAGAGGTCGCCGGCGCCGAGGTCGGCGAGGCGGAACTGGCCGTAGGCGGTGTCGCGCTGGATGCGCACCGCGCCGCCCTCGATCAGATACGCGTCCTGCGTCGCGTCGCCGTGGCGCAGCACCTTGACGCCGGCCGGGAAGTGGCTGCGCGACATGCAGCCGGCCAGCCTGGCGAGCTGGGGGTCGCTGAAGTGCGCCAGGAGCTCGCAGCGTCGCAGGATCTCGGTCAGGGACACGGCCGGCACATTGTACCTGGGTCACGGGCCGGAGCGGCCGGCTGGAATCCGATACGCTTCCGCGGATGCCGCCGATCCTTCCCGAGCCGACCTCGACGGCGCCGCCGGTGCGGCAAAAGATCGCCTTCATCGGCACCCACGGGGTGGGGAAGACGACCCTGTGCTACGGGCTGGCGGCGCGGTTGAAGGCGCGCGACCACGCGGTGGAGGTAGTGCACGAGGTGGCCCGGCGGTGCCCGCTGCCGATCAACGAGGAGACGGGGCTCGAGTCGGAGTCGTGGATCCTGCACACCCAGATCGCCGAGGAGATCGTGGCGCAGCACCGCTACCCGCTCGTCGTCTGCGACCGCAGCGCGCTCGACAACTACGTCTACCTGCTGCTCGCCGCGCGCCGCCTGCCGCAGCTCGACGCGCTGGTCGACGGGTGGATGGAGACCTACGACCTGCTGGTGCACGTGCCGGTGGTCGACGAGCCGAGCCCGGACGGCATCCGCTCCGCCGATCCGGCTTTCCAGCGCGCCGTCGAGGAGCGGCTGATCCAGGAGCTGGCGGCGCGCGGCCTCGACGCCCTGCGCCTCGACCCCGGCGGCCGCGCCGGCTGGCTCGACGCCGTCGAGACCGTCGTCCGCCGCCGCCTGCGTCCCGCCCAGATGGAGCTGCTCTAACGCGCCTTCACTCCAAGGCGGCCAGCGCCTTCGGGACCATCGAGGAGAGCGGCAGCGCGGCGAGGCGGTCGCGCTCGAACCAGCCGGCCTCGAGCGGGTTGTCGGTGAGGGCGCCGGTGCCCTCCACCTCGGCGCGGTGGAGGTCGATCTCCAGCGCCCGGTGGGTGATGCCGTGGCGGATGGCGCCGAGGCGGGCGCCGAGCGTCCAGCGGCCGCCGTAGCGCTCCGCCAGCGCCGCCGCCGCCCCGGCGCCGCCGTCCGCCCCGCCGCCCTCCGCGACCGCGACCCACGGCAGCTCCCACAGGCCGGGCATCAGGGTGGCGTCCTCGGGGCGGCGGAAGAGGAGCAGGCGGCCGTCGCGCTCGACGAGGGCGAAGAGGCGGCGCTGGCGCTCCGGCCGGCGGCGCCGGCGCGGTGGCGGGTAGCGCTCGGGCTCGTCGGCGGCATGCGCGCGGCAGCCGCCGTAGCCGTCCTCGCCGGCCAGCCCGGGGCCCGCTCCGGCGGCACGCAGCGGACAGAGCAGGCAGCGCGGCGTGCGCGGCGTGCAGATCGTGGCGCCGAGCTCCATCAGCGCCTGGTTGCCGTCGCCGGGGCGCGCCGGGTCGAGCAGGGCGCCGGCGGCGGCCAGCAGGCGCCGCCGCGGCGCCCGCGCCTTAGGGTCGCCCGGCTCGGCGAGCAGGCGCGCGGCGAGGCGCTCGACGTTGCCGTCCATCACCGGCGCGGCGGCGCCGAAGCAGATGCTGGCGATCGCCGCCGCGGTGTAGGCGCCGATGCCGGGCAGCTCCTGCAGGCCTTCGACGGTGCCCGGGAAGCGGCCGCCGTGCTGCTCGACGACGCGGCGCGCCGCCGCGTGCATCTGCCGCGCCCGGCGGTAGTAGCCGAGGCCCGACCACAGCGCCAGCAGGTCGTCGAGCGGCGCCGCCGCCAGCGCGGCGACGTCCGGGAAGCGGTCGAGGAAGCGGGCGTAGTAGGGCAGCACCGTCTCCACCCGCGTCTGCTGCAGCATGATCTCCGACACCCACACGCGGTAAGGGTCGCGGTCGCGCCGCCACGGCAGGTCGCGGCGGTGGGCGTCGTACCCGGCGAGCAGGCGTTCGGCGGGGGGTGCGGAGGGTGGGGTGGAGAGTGGTGCGGAGGGGCCGGCCATCGCCGGCCGAGTCTAGCGACAGAGCCGGCCGCGGGGGGCGGTGTCAGATCGGCGTGGCGGAACGGCCGTTCTGCCGCGCTGCGTCATCCCGGCGTGTCATTGTGACACCAACGGACGTGCAGACAGACTTCTCCCCCCGCCGGCTTTCGCCGGCCGACTCTGAACGATTTGTCCGGAATCTGGAGGAAGAAGAGGAAAGGGGGGTTCCGCTTCGGGGTTGGCTGAGGGTCTACCCCTGTTTGTGTAGGGGATTTGGCTGGAGGTTGGTGGCTGGGAGTCGCTGTTGGCGATCTCTTTGGTTGGTGGGTGGTATCAGGTAGGTGGGAACTCCCCCGTGACCTTTGGCTTCAGTGCTCGAATGCATCTGCAACCCGGATGCCAGCGCCGCCGCCGGCCGCTTGCCGGCCCCTGCTAACATGCCTGTCCCATGCCGCGCTCCGGGGAGCCGCGAGACCGCCAGCTCATCGGCTGGAAGGAGTACGTCGACCTGCCGGAGCTCGGCGTGCGCGGGCTGAAGGCCAAGGTCGACACCGGCGCCCGCACCTCGTCGTTGCACGTCGACGCCCTGCGTATCGAGCAGCGTCACCCGGATGGGACGGCCGAGGTGTCGTTCGAGGTGCCGCTCGACCGCCGCCGCCCCGAGCGCCGGGTGCGGGCGCGGGCGCGCATGCTGGGGGAAGTAAAGATTACCGACTCCAGCGGCGCCTCCGAGGTGCGGCCGCTGATCGAGACCGAGCTCGTTCTCGGGCGGGTGTCCAAGCGCGTCCTCGTCACCCTCACCAACCGCACCGGCATGCTCTTCCGCATGCTCCTCGGGCGCAAGACCCTGGAAGGAGACTTCATCGTGGACGTGGCCAGCAGGTACGTCACCGGCGGGCGGCAGGCGGCGCGGGCGCGCGCCGCGGCGGCGGCCCGGAGCGAGGGCCCATGACTCGGCCCACCAAGCTCGCCATCCTCTCCCGCGGCCCCGACCTCTACTCGACGCGCCGGCTGGTGGAAGCGGCGCGCCAGCACGGCGCCGACGTCGAGGTGCTCGACACGCTGCATTGCGTCGTCAACCTGTCCAAGCGCCTGCCGGAGGTCTACGCCGCCGGCCACAAGGTCACCGGCGTCGACGGGGTGGTCCCGCGCATCGGCGCCTCGATCACCTTCTACGGGCTGGCGGTGCTGCGCCAGTTCGAGATGATGGGCGTCTTCCCGGCCAACGAGAGCCAGGCGATCGCCCGCAGCCGCGACAAGCTGAGGAGCCTGCAGCTCTTCTCGCGCCACGACATCGGCATCCCGCCCACCGCCTTCGCGCGCTCGCCGGAGGACATCCGCCAGGCGATCCGCAAGGTCGGCGGCGCGCCGGTGATCCTCAAGCTCCTCGAGGGCACGCAGGGGATGGGGGTGATCCTCGCCGAGTCGGTGAAGTCCGCCGAGTCGGTGCTCGACGCCATGCACTCGCTCAAGCAGAACATCCTGATCCAGAAGTTCATCGCCGAGGCGCGCGGCATCGACTACCGCGCCATCGTGGTCGGCGGGCGGGTGGTGGCGGCGATGGAGCGCAAGGCGGTGGAGGGCGAGTTCCGCAGCAACGTCCACCGCGGCGGCACGACGCGCGCCGTCGAGCTCGACGAGGACTACCGCCACACCGCGCTGGCGGCCGCGAACTGCCTGGGCCTCAACATCGCCGGCGTCGACCTGATGCCGTCCGACGACGGGCCGATGGTGCTCGAGGTCAACAGCTCGCCGGGCCTCCAGGGCATCGAGACGGCCACCGGCCTCGACGTCGCCGGCGAGATGATCGGCTTCGTCCTCGACCACGCGCACAGCGGCGACACCCGCGACCGGGCGCGCGGTTGAGCCCCCGGGCGCCGAGGACGATGACCAGGAGCTGGGGCGCGCTGGAGTTCGACGGCCACCGGGTGGAGCCGGGGGCGAGCGCCGAGATCCGCCTCAAGGTGGCGGAGAGCTACACCGCCGAGGTGGTGTCGATCCCGGTCACCGTGGTGCGCGGCGGCGAGCGCGGCCCCACCCTCTTCCTCACCGCCTCGATCCACGGCGACGAGCTCAACGGCGTCGGCATCATCCGCGACCTGCTCAACGACCAGCCGTTCGCGCCGCTGCGCGGCACGCTGATCGCGGTGCCGGTCGCCAACGTGCCCGCCTTCCTCAACCAGGACCGCCGGCTGCCCGACCGCCGCGACCTCAACCGTTCGTTCCCCGGCAGCCCGCGCGGCTCGCTGTCGTCGCGGCTCGCCCACGTCCTGTTCCAGGAGGTGGTGCGGCGCGCCGACTTCGGCGTCGACCTGCACACCGCCGGCGGCGAGCGCTCCAACTACCCGCAGGTGCGCGCCGACCTCGGGCACCCGGCGGCGGCGGCGCTGGCGCGCGCCTTCGGCTGCACCTTCCTGGTCCACGGCGGCGGTCCGGACCGCTCGCTGCGCCGCGCGGCGCTGAAGGCCGGCGTGCCGGTGGTGGTCTACGAGGCCGGCAGCCCGCGCCGCCTCGAGCGCCCGCTGATCGAGATCGGCAAGGCGGGGGTGCTCAACGTGCTGCGCCACCTCGGCATGCTCGCCGGCGAGCCGCTACCGCCGGAGCAAGCCTTCGAGGTGCGCGAGACGCGCTGGATCCGAGCCCGCGCCGGCGGCATCCTCGACCTCAAGGTGGAGCTCGGCCAGCCGGTGTCGAAGGGCGAGCCGCTGTCGGTCAACACCAACCCCTTCGGCCGCGAGCGCAGCGTGCTGCGGGCACCGCACGCCGGCGTCGTCCTCGGCCTCACCCGCCTGCCGCTGGTCCACCCCGGCGACGCCATCTGCCACCTCGCAGCGCTCGGCCGCGACGAGATGGCCGCCTGGCGCGAGTCGTGGAAGCGGGGTACCGGCCACGTCGCGCCGGGATAGGATCGTGCCGTGAAGCGCCTCGTCGTCGTCTTCGTCGTCCTCGTCGCCCTCGCCGTCGCCGCCGCCACGGTGGGCATCCTGGTGGCCGCCCGCAGCGAGGGCGGGACGGCCCTCGGCGGGGGCAAGCTCCTGGTGTGGGAGATCGACCGCCCGATCGTCGACTGGGCGCCGGCCGGCCCGCTGCCGTTCGCCGCCTACGACACCACCGACTCGATGGAGCGCGTCTACCGCGCCTTCCGCGCCGCCCGCGAGGACGACTCGGTGAAGGGCCTCGCCGTCACCGTGCGACGCACCGACTTCGGGCTCGCCAAGGCGCAGGAGCTGCGCCGCCAGCTCGCCGCGCTGTCCGCCGCCGGCAAGGTCGTCTCCTGCTACCTCGAGACGGCCGGCGACGGCGGCAACGGCACCCTGCCCTACTACCTGGCGACGGCGTGCGACGAGGTGTGGCTGTCCCCCGCCGGCGAGCTGGCGCCGCTCGGCCTCTACCTCGACAGCATCTTCTTCGGCGGCAGCCTGGAGAAGCTCAAGATCGAGCCGGAGTTCCACCACGTCGGCCGCTTCAAGGGCGCCGGCGAGACCTTCACCCGCCGCGGCCTCTCCGACGACACGCGGCGGGCCGTCGAGGCGCTGCTCGACAGCCTCTTCGGGCAGATCGCGGGCGCCATCGCCGAGGCGCGCGGGCTCGGCGAGGACGAGGTGCGGGCGCTGATCGACGGCGCCCCCTACAGCCCCGAGGAGGCGCTGGAGCTCGGCCTGGTCGACCGCGTCGCCTACCCGGACGTCTTCCACGACGAGTTGCAGGAGGCGCTCGGCGACCTGCGCGAGGTCGACCTGCGCGACTACCGCGGCGGCAGCCGCCGGCGGGGGCTCGGCGGCGACACGGTGGCGGTGGTCTTCGCGGTCGGCACCATCGTGCGCGGCGACGGCGGCTCATCGCCGCTGACCGAGGAGATCTTCCTCGGCTCCGACGACCTCGGCGAGCTGCTCGACGAGCTGCGCGAGGACGGCTCGATCGACGCCGTCGTGCTGCGCGTCGACAGCCCCGGCGGCTCGGCCCTCGCCTCGGACCTGATCCTGCGCCAGGTCGAGCGGCTGGCCGAGGAGAAGCCGGTGGTCGTCTCGATGTCCGACGTCGCCGCCTCCGGCGGCTACTACATCGCCGCCAAGGCACAGCGCATCGTCGCCGAGCCGGCCACCATCACCGGCTCGATCGGCGTCGTCGGCGGCAAGCTGGTGACGGCGCGCTTCCAGGAGGAGGTGCTCGGCATCACCCACGAGACGATCCAGCGCGGCGCCAACGCCGACCTCTACTCGACGCTGTCGACCTGGGACGACGAGCAGGAGGCGCGGGTGCGCGGCGCCATGCAGCGCACCTACGACCTCTTCGTCGGCCACGTCGCCGCCGGCCGCGGCATGGAGCCGGCCGCCGTCGAGGCGGTCGCCCAGGGCCGCGTGTGGAGCGGCGAGGACGCCCACGCGCGCGGCCTGGTGGACGACCTCGGCGGCCTCGACCGCGCCGTCGAGGCGGCCCGCGAAGCGGCGGGGATCGACCCCGGCGAGGAGGTCCGTCTGGCCTTCTACCCGCGCGAGCCGACGCTGCTCCAAATGCTTGCCGAGACGCGCTCGATGCCGCTTCCGGCGAGCCTCAGGAGCCTGCTGGCGCGCCTCGAGCAGCCCGCTCCCGGCGCCCTCGAGCTGCCCCCCGAGCTGGCCGGGCTGGCGTCGCCGTTCTGAACCGCAACCTGCTGATTCACAACGACTTGCAGGAATATCGACAAAAGCCCCCCGAAGGGGTTGCGCACCTCGGGAGCTGTGCTATCATCCGGCTCACTTCGTCAGTGAGCCGGTAACCCAGCCTCCTCTTCGGTACGGCAGTGGGATTTCCACAGACTGTGGAAATCGTGTGGAGATTTTGTTGTCTTCTCATCGTCCAGGACCCCGCGACCAGCCCCTCTGGAGCCGCCTGAAACGGCGTCTCCAGCGCCAGCTCGACGCCGACGAGTTCGCCACCTGGTTCAGCCCGCTGAAGGCGCGCACCGAGGGTGCCGACCGCCTGGTTCTGGTGGCGCCCAACGCCCGCTTCCTGCACACCCTCGAGGAGAGCTACCGGCCGGCGGTCGACCGCGCCATCGCCGACGTCGAGGGCTCGTCGTTCGAGGTGCTGTTCCGCCTCGAGGGCGACGAGGACGAGGCGGTGCGCGCCGCGGCCACCTCGGCGACACCGGACCTGCCGCCGCCCAATCTCAACCAGCGCTACACCTTCGAGACCTTCGTGGTCGGCAACTCGAACCAGTTCGCCCACGCCGCGGCGCGGGCGGTGGCGGAGCGGCCCAGCCACAGCTACAACCCGCTGTTCCTCTACGGCGGCGTCGGCCTCGGCAAGACGCACCTGCTGCACGCCATCGGCCACCACATCCTGCGCGCCCAGCCCGGCCTGCGCATCCTCTACCTGGCGGCGGAGCAGTTCGTCAACGAGCTGATCAACTCGATCCGCTTCGACCGCATGCCGGACTTCCGCGAGCGCTACCGCACGATCGACGTGCTGCTGGTGGACGACATCCAGTTCCTGGCCAACAAGGAGCGCACGCAGGAGGAGTTCTTCCACACCTTCAACACGCTGTACACGTCGCAGAAGCAGATCATCCTGTCGTCGGACTCGTCGCCGCGGCAGATCCCGACGCTCGCGGAGCGGCTGCGCAGCCGCTTCGAGTGGGGCCTGATCGCCGACATCCAGCCGCCGGAGCTGGAGACGAAGATGGCGATCCTGCGGCGCAAGGCGGAGGCGGAGGGGGTGCATCTGCCTCAGGAGGTGGCCGACTTCGTGGCGCGGCAGGTGCGCTCGAACGTGCGCGAGCTCGAGGGGCTGCTCAACCGGGTGCTGGCGTTCGCGTCGCTGACCGGCAAGGACGTGTCGGTCGAGCTGGCGAAGGAGACGCTGAAGGACATCCTGCCGGAGGACCAGCACCGGGTGACCGGGCCGGACATCGTCAAGCACGTGGCGCGGCACTACGGCCTCAAGGTCTCCGAGATCAAGAGCAAGTCGAACTCGCGCGCCATCGCGTTCCCGCGCCAGGTGGCGATGTACCTGTGCAAGAAGCTGACGGAGCTGTCGTACCCCGAGATCGGCAAGCTCTTCAACGACAAGCACCATTCGACGGTGATGTACTCCGTCGACAAGATCGGCCAGCTGCGCGAGAACGACGAGGATCTGGACCGCACCCTGGAAATCATGGAAGAGCACTTCACGCCCCACTGACTTCAACGTCAACATCAACGTCAACTTCGGGGGGAGGGGCGGTGGTGGCGGGGTGGGGTGGGTCCTCGGGTAGGGAGCGGCGCGCTACGTGGTGAACTTTGGAGGGGGGCGCGCCTCCTCGTCCACGGGCCGCCATCGGCGTACGACTCCGGTCGGGATTGCGCTTGGCCCGCTGGGGGGGGCGCCGGGGGGGCTCGGGGGGGGGGTGGGTCCTGGGGTAGGGTCCTGGGGGTTGACGTGGGTGTTGACGTTCATCCCC
>CAZLBJ010000163.1:0-6667 GCA_964557755.1 uncultured Thermoanaerobaculia bacterium | reverse complement strand
GGACGGTGCGCGCCGCCCGCGGCCGCTCGCCGGCGGCGAGCGACGGCAGCGGCCGGCCGGCGTGGGGGGCCGCGCGGGCCGGCCCGCCGGGCTGCCGGCCCGCGGCCGGCGCGCCCCGCGCGGCCCGGGCCGGGGGGGCGGGCCGCGCGCCCGCCGCCGCCGGCCTGCCGCTGCCGTCGCTCGCCGCCGGCGAGCGGCCGCTGGCGGCGCGCACCGTCCTGCTCACCGCCGTCGACTTCGACGGTGGCGCCGTCGCGGTGGTGCTGTCGGCCGCCGCGGACGGCGGGGGCGGCCCTTGACGGGACCGGTCCGTGTCCCCGGCGCGACGGCACCCGCCGCCGGCACGACGCCGGAGCTGGTGCCGCGGCTGAAGGGCCAGGGATACGGGAGCGAGCAGGTGGCGGAGCGCCGCGCCTGGGTGGAGGCGAAGACCGGCGCCCGCCTCGAGATGGTGGGCCGCTGCGCCATCCCCAGCGAGGCGATGCGCGGCAACGTCGAGAACCCGGTGGGCTCGGTGCAGGTGCCGCTCGGCGTCGCCGGCCCGCTGGCGGTGCGCGGCGAGCACGCGCAGGGCGTCTTCTACGTGCCGCTGGCCACCACCGAGGGGGCGCTGGTGCGCTCCTACGAGCGCGGCATGGTGGCGCTCACCCGCGCCGGCGGCGCCGTGGCGCGGGTGTGGACCGACGAGAACCGCGTCTGCCCGGTCTTCACCTTCCACGACGCCGAGGCGGCGGCGGACTTTGTGCGCCGCCTGCCGGAGCGCTTCGCGGCGGTGCGCGCCGCCGCCGAGGCGACGACGAGCCACGGACGCCTGCTGCGCCTCACGCCGCACCCATTCGGGCGCGAGGTGATCGTCGAGTTCGCGTGGAGCACCGGCGACGCTGTGGGCATGAACATGATCGTCCGCGGCACCGACGCCGCCGCCCGCTGGCTGGTCGGCGAGGCCGGCGCCGAGGAGTACCAGATCTTCTCCGGCCTGAGCGCCGAGAAGCGCGCCGCCGGCAACCTGCTGGCCGGCGGCAAGGGCAAGCGGGTGACCGCCTCGATACGCCTGCCGCGGCGGGTGCTCAAGGTGGTGCTGGGCGTCGAGGCGCCGCGCCTCGCGGCGATGTGGCGGCGCACGGTGGTCGGGCATCTCCAGGCCGGCAGCCTGGGCTACAACGGCCACTACGCCAACGGCCTGGCGGCGCTGTTCGTCGCCACCGGCCAGGACGTCGCCAACGTCGCCAACGCGGCGGTGGGGATCACCACCTTCGAGGCGACGGCGGAGGGCGACCTCCACGCCTCGGTGCACCTGCCGTCGCTCACCGTCGCCACCGTCGGCGGCGGCACCGGACTGGGCACCAGCCGCGAGTGCCTCGAGATGCTCGGTTGCCTCGGCGCCGGCAAGGCGGTGAAATTCGCCGAGACCGTCGCCGCGGCGCTGCTCGCCGGCGAGCTGTCGATGGGCGCCGCCATCGCCTCCGGCGACCTCGTCGCCGGCCACGAGCGCTACGGCCGCAACCGCCCGGACGAGGCGGCGGGAGCGGAGTGAAGCGCCTGTTCCAGGGCCTGCGCCGGCAGCCGCCGAAACGGCGCTACGACGCGGTGGTGGTGGGCGCCGGCGTCGGCGGCCTGGTGGTGGCCAACCTGCTGGCGCGCGAGGGGCTGGCGGTGCTGCTCGTCGAGCGCCATTACATGGTGGGCGGCTACTGCTCGACTTTCCGCCGCGCCGGCTACACCTTCGACGCCGCCACCCACTTCTACCCGCTGCTCGGCAACCGCGAGACGCTGACCGGAAAGCTCCTCGCCGGCCTCGGCGTCGAGACCGGGTGGGTGCGCATGGACCCGGTCGACACCTTCCACTTCCCGGACGGCAGCCGCTTCGAGGTGCCGGCGGACTTCGAGACCTACCGCGCGCAGCTGGACGCCGGCTTCCCGCACCAGCGCGCCCAGCTCGACGCCTTCTTCACCGAGGTGCGCGAAGCCTACCTGCTGGGTCTGCTGGCCCACTTCCGCGAGCACGACACGCCGCGCCTCGACCGCCTGCGCCACGTCACCCTGCGCGAGGCGCTCGACCGCCACTTCCAGGACCCGCGGCTGAAGCTCCTGCTCACCGCCGACTGCCCGCACTGGGGCTCGGCGCCGCGGCAGACGTCGTTCGTCTTCGACTCCATGCTGCGGCTGTCGTACTTCCTCGGCAACTACTACCCGGTGGGCGGCTCGCAGGCCTTCGCCGACGAGCTGGCGCGCTGCTTCGAGGCGCACGGCGGCGAGGTGCTCATGTCGACGCAGGTCGACCGCATCGAGATCGCCGCCGGCGACGGCCGGCGCCGGGTGCGCGGCGTGTCGATGGAGACGTTGCGCGGGCCGCTCGCCGGCCGCCACCGGGTGGAGGCCGAGGTGGTGGTGTCGAACGCCGACCTGCTGCAGACGGCCGAGGAGCTGGTGGGCGCCGAGCACCTGCCGCCGGAGTACCTGGCGAACCTCCGCCGGCTGCGCCCGAGCTTCCCCTGCTTCCTCTCCCACCTCGGCCTGCGCGGCGTCGACCCGGCCGACCTCGAGCGCGCCCAGGGCTACTACTGGAGCTCCTGGGACCCCGACCGCGTCGGCCGCGACGGCCTGGTGTGCAAGATCTTCGCGCCCACCCTCTACGAGCCGGCGATGGCGCCGGAGGGCGGCCAAGTCGTCATCCTGCAGAAGGTGCAGGAGCTCGACTACGAGGCGGTCGACGACTGGGCGGCGCACAAGGCGGGCGTCGAGGGCTTCGTCACCGCCCACCTCGAGCGCGTGCTGCCGGGCATCCGCGAGCACGTGGTGGTGCAGACCTCGGCCTCGGCGCTCACCGCCTGGCGCTTCACCGCCAACGCCCACGGCGCCATGCTGGGCTGGGAGATGGCGCCCGACCAGCTCGGTCCGGCGCGGCCGGGGCTGGAGACGCCGGTCGACGGCCTGTACCTCGTGGGGCACTGGGTGCGCCCGGGCGGCGGCATCACGCCGGTGATCGTCTCCGCCTGCCAGGTGGCCGAGCGGGTGACCGGAAGCCGGCTGCGTAACGCGGTCCCGCCGCGCCGCGCCCATGCCCCCGTCGGTGCCGGACCGGGGGACGATCCTCAGACCTGGATGGAATGATTGTCATGGAGACGACGATGCGACCGCAGCGACAGCACTGGGACGTGGTGATCCTCGGCGGCGGGCTGGCCGGGCAGGCGCTGGCCCGCCACCTGCTGCTCGACACCGGCAAGACGGTGGCGGTGGTCGACCGCAGCGCCGCCGTGCCGGTCGAGCGCCAGAAGGTGGGCGAGTCGTCGGTGCAGGTGGCCGGCCTCTACTACGGCCGGGTGCTCGACATGGAGGAGCACCTGTACCGCAAGCACTACATCAAGTACAACCTGCGCTTCTACTGGAAGACACCGGGGCGGCCGCCGGCCACCTTCGAGGACTGCTCGCAGGCCTACATCCGCCGCTTCTCGAACATCTGCAGCTACCAGCTCGACCGCAACGTCTTCGAGGAGGAGCTGCTGCGCCGCAACCGCGCCGAGGGCGAGCGCTTCGCCCTGCTGGCGCCGGTCTCCGACCTGCAGGTCGACCTCTCCGAGGACGGCGGCGACCACCGAGTGGCGTTCCGCGACGGCGGCGGCGGCGGCAACGGCAACGTCGGCGGCCGCACCGAGCTCACCGCCCGCTGGGTGGTCGACACCTCCGGCCGCGGCCGCTTCCTGGCCCGCCGCCGCGGCCTCACCCGCCCCAGCCCGATCGACCACGGCGCCGTGTTCTGCTGGGTCGACGGCCTGCTCGACGTCGAGCGCCTGACGAGCCTCGACCGCGCCGGGCGCCGCAAGCGCGCCGACCGCCGCCACACCGGCCACACCCCGTTCTGGCTCGCCACCAACCACTTCTGCGGCGACGGCTTCTGGTTCTGGGTCATCCCGCTGCAGGGCAAGACCAGCCTCGGCCTGGTGTTCGACCGCGCCACCTTCCCGCAGGACAGCGTCAACAGCGCCGAGGGGATGCTCGACTGGGTGCGCCGCGAGCTCTCGTTCTTCGCCCCGGACCTCGACCGCCGCGAGGTGCTCGGCTTCGCCGGCTACCGCAGCTACGCGCACGACTGCGTGCGCACGCTGTCCGCCGACCGCTGGGCGATGAGCGGCGAGGCGGGCCGCTTCACCGATCCGCTGTACAGCCCGGGCAGCGACCTGATCTCGATCTACAACACGCTGATCGTCGACTGCATCGCCGGCGACGAGGCCGAGCTGCCGGAGAAGGTGCGCGTCTACGAGAGGCTGATGCGCAGCGTCTACGAGGCCTACGTGCCGAGCTACCGCACCTACGAGCTGCTCGGCGACCGCGAGGCGTTCACCATGAAGTACGTGTGGGAGCTGGCGGTGTACTTCTCGTTCTACGTCTTCCCGTTCATGAACGACCTGTTCACCGAGCGCCGCTTCGCGCCCTCGTTCCTCAAGCAGTTCGGGCGCCTCGGGCCGCTCAACGCCGGCGTGCAGGCCATGCTGACCGCCTTCTACACCTGGAAGAAGCAGCGCGGGCTGTTCGAGACGGCGGTGTCGCCGGAGGTCGAGGCCGAGGAGCCGACCTGGGTGGACTTCCTCGACTTCGGTCCGCTGGCGGTGGCCGAGACTGCGTTCTACGAGGTCGGCGCCGGCGTCGAGGAAGCGCGCCGGGTGCTGCACCGCCACATGGCCAACCTCGAGGACCTGGCGCGCTGGATCGCCGTCCACGTCGCCTCGGTGGTGCTGGGCGACGAGGCGGTGCTCACCGACCGCGCCTTCGTCGAAAGCATCGACCCCGTCACCGCCACCTTCGACCCCGCGGGCTGGACCGAGCGCTGGCCGCGGGTGGCCGGCACCCGCGGCACCTACGACTGGGGCTTCTGCCCGCGCGTCCTCTACCGCGCGCGCCTGGCCGGCGCCCGCTTCGTGCCGCCGCTACACCTCGAGGAGACGGTGCGGGCGATGGCGGAGGCGGCGGCACGGCCGCCGGCCGGCGCCGCCAGCGAGCTCGAGACCGCCGCCACGCCGTGAGGAGACCGAGATGAGCGTCGCAGCCCACCGCCCCGGCACCCCCGATCACGCCCCCGGCCTCGAACGCCTGTTCGAACGGCTGCCCGAGGAGGCGAGCTACCGCGTACCGGCGGCCGCCGTCGAGGGCGCCGTGCCGGACTTCCTGCGCGGCACCTACTACGTCAACGGTCCGGGCCGCTTCGCGCGCGGCGAGGTGCGCTACCGCCACTGGCTGGACGGTGACGGCCTGGTGTGCGCCCTGACCTTCGAGGACGGCGGCGGCGCGCGCTTCGCGAACCGCTTCGTGCGCTGCGCCAAGTGGCGCGACGAGGAGGCCGCCGGTTGCGCCCTCTACCGCGCCTTCGGCACCGCCTTCGAGGGCGACCGCCTGGTGCGCGGCATCGCCCTCGCCTCGCCGGTGAACGTGTCGATCTACCCGTGGGCCGGACATCTGCTGGCCTACGGTGAGCAGGGTCTGCCGTGGGAGCTCGACCCGGTGACGCTGGAGACCCGCGGCGAGCACACCTTCGGCGGCCGCCTCAACCCGGTGAGCCCGTTCGCCGCCCACCCGGCGTTCGACCCCGAGACGGGCGAGATGGTCAACTTCGGTATCTCGTTCGCCAGCCAGCGGCCGACGCTGACCCTCTACCGCTTCGCGCCGGGCGGCGACCTCGTGCTGCGCCGCCGCCACCCGCTGGACGCGCCGCGCTCGGTGCACGACTTCGCGCTGTCGCGGCGCTACGCCGCCTTCTACCTGTCGCCCTACGTCTTCGACATGGACGCCTTCATGGCGGCGGGCGCGACGCTGGTCGACGGCCTCGCCTGGCGCCCGGAGCTCGGGAGCCTGCTGCGCGTCTTCGACCGCGAGACGGGCGACGAAGTGGCGCAGGTCGATATCGGCGACCGCTACTGCCTGCACCTGGTCAACGCTTTCGAGCGGCGCGGCGCGGACGGGCGCGAGCAGCTCGTCCTCGACGTGGTGGAGCTCGAGGAGCCGGTGTACCCCGACTACCAGCCGCTGCCGGACCTCTTCCTCGACGTCGAGCCCGGACAGCCGGTGCGGCGGGTGGTGGACCTGGCGGCGGGCGAGGTGGTGGAGGAGCGCCGGCTGCCGTACCGCGAGGCGTGCGACTTCCCGAACGTGCCGCCGGCGCGGGTGGGGCGGCCGTACGAGGAGTTCTGGATGCTGGGGATCTCGGCATCGGGCAAGCCGGGGCGGAAGTTCTTCGACCGGCTGGTGCACTGCCGGTGGGGCGACGACGGCGGCGGCGACGAGGTGCGGAGCTGGTTGGCGCCGGCGGGGCGCTACCTCGGCGGCGAGCCGGTGTGCGTGCCGGACCCGGAGGGCTCCGGCCGGGCGGCGGTGGTGTGCCAGGAGTACGACGCGGCGGCGGACCGCGGGTCGTTCGTGGTCTTCGACGCCCACGACGTCGAGGCCGGGCCGGTGGCCCGGGTGCCGTTGAAGAGCCCGGTGCCGCTGCTGTTCCACGCGGTCTTCGAGCCGGCTGGGTAGGCGGACCGGCATCGCGGAGACGGGGCTGGCGGGGCTCGGCGCCCAGGGGCCGCGCGCGCGTAGTCGGACTTTGAGGGGGGCGCGCGCTGTTCGTGGAGGGCGCCCGACCGGTGGTCTCCTCCACGAGGGCTTGCCATTGCGCCCTCCCCGGACCCCC
>CAZLBJ010000162.1:0-5506 GCA_964557755.1 uncultured Thermoanaerobaculia bacterium | reverse complement strand
GGAGCGCGAGCCGATGGAGTTCGTGTCGGTGCGCATCGTGCCGGCGCAAGCGCTGGGCACGCCGCAACCGCCGGCGCCGCGGCCCGAGCCCGAGCCGGCGCCGCCGGAGCCCGAGCCGGAAGCGGAGGCGCCGGAACCCGAGCCGGAGCCGGAGCCGGAAGAGAACGAGCCCGTGCTGCCGGCGCCGGAGCCCGAGGCGCCGAAGCCCGAGCCGAAGAAGCCCGAGCCGAGGAGGCCCGAGCCGCCGCGCCCGCAGCCGCCGGCGCAGCAGCCGAGCCGCAGCGAGCCGGCGCCGCCATCGCAGGGCACGCCCGGCAGCCGCCAGGGCGCGCCGACCGGCAGCCCCACCGGCACCGCGGCGCTCGGCGCCCAGGTGGCCGTCATCGGCGACCCCGACTTCACCTACGGCTACTACCTCGACCGCGTGCTCGCCGCCATCGAGGCGCAGTGGAGGCGCCCGCCGACCGACGGCGCCGTGGTCGAGGTGGCGCTCGACTTCCGCATCCGCCGCGACGGCACGGTGGCCGAGCTCGACGTCGCCGAGAGCTCCGGCTTCAACGCCTTCGACCTCGCCGGCCTGCGGGCGGTGCAGGCGGCCTCGCCGCTGCCGCCGCTGCCCGCCGGCTACCGCCAGGACTCGCTCGCCATCCGCCTGCTGATCCGCTGAGCCACGATCCACGACCACCACCCCGGGAAGACTCCATGGCCACCAGCCCACGCCGCACGCCGCTGCCCGTCCTCGTCCTCGCCGTCCTCGCCCTGGTCGGCTTCGCCGGCGTGCTGGCCGCCGCAGCCGGGCCGCAGGCGACGCCCAACCCGTCGCCGCAGAACCCGCACGAGCCGGCCCAGGGCGAGACGCTGGAGTCCGACGAGCGCTTCGTGATCGTGCTCGAGGACCACCAGCGGGCGAAGATCCGCCTCGCCTTCCCCGAGATCGAGGGCGTCGGCGCCTTCGGCGGCGAGCCGGGCCGCGCCGCCACCCTGCTCGACGGCACGCTGCGCAGCGACCTCGAGGAGACGCGCATCTTCGAGATCCAGGGGCCGTGGGCCTTCCGCGTCCTCGACCTGACCGGCGACCGCACGCACGACTTCGAGCAGTACCGCTCGCTGGGCAACGAGATCGTGCTCGAGGCGCGCATCGAGCCGCAGCGCGACCGCATGGTCTTCGAGGGGCGCCTCTACGACCTGAAGAGCGGCCAGGCGATCCTCGCCAAGCGCTACAGCGGGCCGCTCGACTCGGCGCGGCGCATCGCGCACACCTTCGCCGACGACGTGGTCGAGTTCCTGGTCGGCCGCCGCGGCATCGCGCTCACCCGCATCGCGTTCACCACCACGCGCACCGGCGGCAAGGAGGTGTTCGTGATGGACTACGACGGCGCCAACCAGCGGCCGGTAACCGCCCACCGCTCGACCTCGATGGCCCCCGCCTGGCACCCGTCCGGACGCTTCATCGCCTACACGTCGTTCGTCGGCGGGCCGCCGGGCATCTACCAGGCGGAGCTCGCCAGCGGGCGCAAGACGCCGCTGTTGACCGACGGCGAGCAGAACATCTCGCCGTCGTACTCGCCGGACGGCCGGCGCATCGTCTTCTCGCGCGCCCTGGGCGCCAACTCGGAGATCTTCGTCGCCGACGCCGACGGCTCGAACGCGCGGCGCATCACCCACACGCAGGCGATCGACGCCAGCCCGGCGTGGAGCCCCACCGGCAGCGACATCGCCTTCACCTCGTCGCGGGCGGGCAACCCGCACGTCTTCCTGATGGACGCCGAGGGCTCGAACGTGCGCCGCATCAGCAGCGCCGGCAACTACAACGACGGCGCCGCCTGGAACGCCGCCGGCGACCGCCTGGCCTACGCGACGCGCCGCCGCGGCCAGTTCGACGTCGCGGTCACCGACGTCGTCACCCTCGACACCGGGGTGCTCACCCGCGGCCCGGGCAGCCACGAGGAGCCGACGTTCTCCCCCGACGGCCGGCGCATCGCCTTCACCTCCGACCGCTCCGGCTCGAAGCAGATCTGGGTGATGGACGGCGACGGCTCGAACCCGAAGGCGCTGACCGGCGAGGGGCGCAACGAGTCGCCGGCGTGGTCCGGCTACCCGCCGCGCTGAAAATCGTGGAAAAACCGCGTCGCCACAGGGAAAAAGCCTTGAAGACGCGGGCGGATGCTGGTACATTGCAGGGGCATCGCGGAGGCGGTACCCCTTAACCGTGGTAGTCGAGGCGAGGAGAGACTCCTGATGAAGCGAAAGTGGATTGCCCTGGTGGTCATGCCAGCCCTCATGCTGGTGCTGTCGGGATGCCCGAAGAAGAAGCCCGCCGTGCCCGAGCCGGAGCTCGAGGTGGTGAGCGAGCCGGTGGACGACACCACCATGATGCCCGAGTCCGAGCCCGAGCCGATGGTGCAGGACGAGGTCGAGCCCGGCCTGCCCGACGACCTCGTCGAGCTCAACGACTACGTGCAGCGCCAGGGCCTGGTCCAGGACGTCTACTTCGCCTTCGACCAGGCGGACCTCACCGAGGAGGCGCGCTCCCGCCTGGCCACCAACGCCGACTTCATGCGCCAGCACCCGGAGTACCTGTTCTCGGTGGAGGGCCACTGCGACGATCGCGGCACCAACGAGTACAACCTCGCCCTCGGCAACCGCCGCGCCAGCTCGGCGGTCGACTACATCTCGAGCCTCGGCGTCGACGCCGGCCGCATGCGCACCATCAGCTACGGCGAGGAGCGCCCCTTCTGCACCGAGTCGAGCGAGGGGTGCTGGCAACAGAACCGCCGCGCCCACTTCGTCATCACGGGACGGAGGTAGCCGCTCCGTGACCGCTCCGCGCCTCCTCCTCGCCGGCACGCTGGCCGCCGCCCTGGCGGCCGGCGGCTGCGTCTCGACCAGCGACATCGAAGGGCTGCAGGGGCAGCTCAACGAGATCCAGCGCCAGCTCCTGCAGATGCAGCGGCAGGCGCCCAGCAAGGAGGAGGTGTCGAGCCTCGAGGAGAGCGTCGGCCGCGAGATGCAGACGCTGCTCAGGTCCGAGGCCGACATGCAGGTGCGGCTGCAGGAGCTGTCGGCGCAGATCGAGCAGCTCCAGGCCAAGCTCGAGGACACCAACTACCGCCTCTCCCAGCTCTCGCAGACCATCGCGACGACCAACCAGGAGCTCAAGGCGGTGCGCATCGCGCCGCCGCCGGCGGCGTTCCCGGCCCCGGGCGAGGCTGGCGAGGCTGGCGAGGGCGGTGCGGGCGAGGCGCCGGCCGGCGGCCAGGTGCTGATCACCAGCGACCCCGAGACCCTCTACCAGTCGGCCTACAACGACTACCTGCGCGGCAACTACGACCTGGCGATCCGCGGCTTCCAGGAGTACCTGCGGGTGTTCCCGGACACCGAGCTGGCCGACAACGCGGTCTACTGGACCGGCGAGACCTACTACCGCCAGCGCAGCTTCCGCCAGGCCATCGCGCAGTTCGACGAGGTGCTCAACCGCTACCCGCGCAGCGACAAGCTACCCAGCGCGGTGCTCAAGAAGGGCTACGCCCACCTCGAGCTCGGCGAGCGCTCGCAGGGCATGGCGCAGCTCCAGTACGTGCAGCGCGAGTACCCGAACAGCGACGAGGCCAACCTGGCGAGGGAGCGGCTGCGCGAGCTGCAGCGTTGACGAAGGCCGTAGGAACTGGTATAAATGGCGTTCGGGCCGCGTCGAGGCGCGGCCCTTCGCACGTACGGACGTCCACCTGACCGAGAGAGACGAAGGCTAGAGAGATGGCGAACACGAAGTCGGCTGAGAAGCGGATCCGTCAGAACGAGGAGCGCCGCCAGCGCAACCGCGGCAAGCGCTCGCGCATGCGCACCGCGGTCAAGAAACTGCGCGCCGCCGTCGCCGCCGGCGACGCCGCCAGCGCGCAGGAGCTGTTGCCGGGCACGCTGCAGGTGATCGACAAGACGGCGCAGAAGGGCGTCATCCACGACAACGCCGCCGCGCGCTACAAGTCCCGCCTCACCAGGGCCGTCCACGGCCTGTCCTGACCGGCCCTGGCCGGCGCCCCGCCGGTCGGGCCCCTAGAACCCCTCCAGCAGGTCCGAGACCATCGTCTCGGCGAAGCGCTCGGCGGCCTCCTGCAGCGCCTGGTCGCCTAGGTCGACGTACTCCGTCTCGTCGACGGTGATCGGGTAGCTCTGGCGGAAGACGTAGCGGTCGTTCGCCCACAGCACCTCGCCGTCCTCGCCGGGGCGGCTGAACTCCATGGCGGCGCTGATGACGATCTCGTACTCGGTGGCGCGCCCCTGCTGGTCGAAGGCCACCGGCGTCACGGCAAAGGCGGTGACGGCGCCCGAGATGACGGCGTCGGCGCCCTCCGCCGCGCTGAGCACCGCGAAGCGCTGCCGCGTCACCAGCTCGTCGGCGATGGCGCGGGTGAGGAACTGGTCGGCCTGCGAGCGCGGCGTACGGTTGACCAGCGGCTCGACGTAGACCTGCCGCACGTCGGTCGGCACGTTGCTGGCGCGGCCCACCAGGGCGTAGCCGCAACCGGCGACGCTGGCGAGGGCGGCGGCGAGGACGAGGACGGAGGCGGCTCTGCGCACGTCGGGGGTTCCTTTCTCGGGTCTGCTCTCGGATCTGCGGGATCTTCGCACGGATCGTCTCAGCGGCGGCGTCCGGCGTCGCGGCGCACCTGCTCGCTGCCCTGGCCGCCCTGACCGCCGTCGGCCTGGCGCAGGAAGACGGCGCGGCGCTCGTGCGGCCCCACCTCGACCTGGCGCACGATGGGCGGCCGGCCCTCGAGGTAGACCTCCAGCCGGTAGGCGCCGCCGGGCAGGCCGACGAAGACGCTCTCGCCGGCGACCAGCATCTTCGAGCGCCGGCCGCCGGCGCCCTCGAGCACCGCCGAACCGCGGCCGGCGCCGGCGACCACCACGCGCAGTGCACCGGCCTCCTGGGCGGCGTCGTTCTTGCGCGCCGTCACCCCCGGCGCGCCCGCCGGATCGCGGTCCCCGGGCTGCCGCCGGCCGCGCCGCGCGACGTGCTCGACGCGGGGCGGGCGGGCGGCCGGGCCGGCGCCGTCCGCCTCCCCGGCGGCCGCCTTTCCAGGGGCCGTCGCGGGCGGCGAAGTGGGCGGCGTGTCCGCGGCTGCGCCGCTCTCGGCGGCCACGGGTCCTGCGGGGGCGAGGCGGAGGTAGGTGGCGGGCACGTAGTGGTGGTGGTAGAGCGGATCGCTGAACACCCAGCGGCGCGGGTAGCGCACCTCGATCCAGGTGTGGTCGCCGTGCGGGCTGCCGACCACCGGCGGCCCCACCACCACGCCGCGCACCGTCCGCGCCTCGATGCCCGCCGCCCCGAGCAGGGCGACGGCGAGGCCGGCGATGCCGGCGGCGCTGCCGTCGCCGCGCGCCAGCACCGCCTCCGGCGCCTGGCCGGACGGCGGCTTGGCGCCCGGCTCGGCGCCCGCCTTGCCCTCGGACGGCGTGCCGCCGGGTGCCGCCGGCGCGGGCCGCGGCGCCGTCGGGGCCTTCGCCG
>CAZLBJ010000161.1:0-10353 GCA_964557755.1 uncultured Thermoanaerobaculia bacterium | reverse complement strand
CGGCGCCGCGGCCGGCAGCGCCTGAGGTGCTCGGCTAGGATCGGCAGCATGGCCACGACCCTGCCGCGCCCGACGCCCGACGACGCCGCTCCCTACTACTTCACCTACGTCGACCAGGTGCCGCCCGGCGACGTGCTGGCGGTGCTCGCCGGCGGCGTCGCCGCGACGCGGCGGGCGGTCGACGGCCTCGACCCGCGCCACCGCTACGCGCCCGGCAAGTGGACGGTGGCGGAAGTGCTCGGGCACGTCATCGACGCCGAGCGCGTCTTCGGCTACCGCGCCTTCCACATGGCGCGCGGCGACGCGGCGGCGCTGCCGGGCATGGAGCAGGACGACTACGCGGCCACCGCCGGCGCCGCCCGCCGCCCGCTGGCCGACCTGCTCGCCGAGCTCGAAGCGGTGCGCGAGGGCCACCTGCATCTCTTCCGCGGCTTCGACGACGAGGCCTGGGAGCGCACCGGCACCGCCTCCGGCGTCGCCTTCCGCGTCCGCGCCCTGCCCTTCATCCTCGCCGGCCACGAAATCCACCACCGGCGCATCCTGGAAGAGCGCTACCGTACCGGCTGACCGCCCTCCGGCACCTCGGTCCCGCCGCGCCCGTGGACGCGGTCGAACAGCGGCACCGCCATCAGCGTCGTGACCACCGCCATCAGCACCAGCATGGTGAACAGCGTCTGGGTGATGACGCCGCGCTCGTAGGCGATGTTGAGGAGGATCAGCTCCATCAGGCCGCGGGCGTTCATCAGCGCGCCGAGCGCCACCGCCTCGCGCCGCGGCTCTCCGCACAGGCGGGCGGCGACGGCGCAGGCCACCCCCTTGCCGAGCACCGCCACCGCCAGCACCAGCGCCGCCACGCCCCACAGCAGGCCCGAGTCGAGCAGGCCGATGCGCGTGTTGAGCCCCGAGCTGACGAAGAACATCGGCAGCAGGAGGACCGTCGTCAGCGGCGCCATCTGGCCGTCCAGGCGGCGGCGCAGGCGTGAGTCGCGCGGCAGGCTGGCGCCAAGGACGAAGGCGCCGAAGACCGCGTAGACGCCGAGCGCGTCGGTGAGCCACGCGGCGAGGCTGAGGAGGATCAGCGTCGCCGGCAGCTCCAGGCCCTCGCGCTCGGGGCGGGCCTCGAGCCAGGCGTAGAGCCGCGCCAGGACGCGCCGCCCGACGGTGAACATCGCCAGCAGGTAGAGGCCGCCGCCGCCCACCGCCAGGACGGCGATCGACGGGTCGCCGGTGAAGCCGGAGAGGACGATGGCGAGCAGGCACCAGGCGGCGGCGTCGTCCAGCGAGCCGGCGGCGAGCGCCAGGGTGCCCAGCGAGGTGCCGGAGAGGCCGCGCTCGGAGATGATGCGCGCCAGCATCGGGAAGGCGGTGATCGACAGCGCGGCGCCGAAGAAGAGCACCGCCTGGAGGGTCGAGACCTCCGGCGCGAACAGCGGCAGCCGCGGCCGCAGTACGAGCGCCAGGGCGCCGCCGAGCAGGAACGGCGTGGCGATGCCGGCCCAGGAGACGGCGACGGCGCTCTTCACGCGGTGGCGGATCAGCTCGAGATCGAGCTCGAGGCCGACCAGGAACATGTAGAGGACGAGGCCGATCTGCGCCAGGACGTAGATGACCGGCCGGGTGTCCTGCGGGAACAGCCACGTCTGCGCCGCCGGCGCCAGCAGGCCGAGCAGCGACGGCCCGAGCAGCACGCCGGTGACCATCTCCGCCACCACCTGCGGCTGCCCGAAGGGTCGCGCCAGCCGCCCCACCAGGCGGCACGCGGCGAGGATCACCGCCAGTTGCAGGAAGACGCGGACCGAGATCTCGAACGGTGTCAAGGCCGGCGCTCTCGAGGGGGAGCGCGCAGTCTAGCTCACACCGCGGCGCAGGCGGTCGCCGCCCCGGCGAGCACCCGCTCGACGGCGCCGACCAGCTCCTCGCTCCGCACCGGCTTCGAGAGCACGGCGGCGACGCCCGCCGCCGCGAGCTGCTCGACCGACAGGTCGTCGGAGTAGCCGCTCATCAGCACCACCGGCAGCTCCGGGTGGTCCTGGCGCACCCGCCGCGCCAGGTCGAGGCCGGTCATGCGCGGCATGCGCTGGTCCGAGAGCACGAGGTCGTAGTCGCCCGGCGCCGCCGCCAGCCGCGCCAGCGCCTCCTCGGGATCAGTGGTCGCGGTCACGCGGTAGGCGGAGGCGGCGAGCAGGCGCTCGAGCACGCGCACCACCATCGCCTCGTCGTCGACCAGCAGCAGGTGGCGCCGGCGCGGCTCCGGCGCCGGCTCGGGCGCCGCCTCGGGCACCGGCTCCGGCAGCGGCTCCGGGGGCGGCGCCGCCGGCCGCGGCTTCTCCGCCGCCACGGCGAGCACCGGCAGGTAGACGCGGAAGACGGAGCCCGCGCCCAGCTCCGACTCGGCGACGACGGCGCCGCCGAGGGTGGCGACGATGCCGTGCACCACCGACAGGCCGAGCCCGGCGCCGTGGCCGAGCCGGCGGGTGGTGAAGAAGGGGTCGTAGAGGCGCTCGAGCGTCTCGGCGCTCATCCCCTCGCCGTTGTCCTCCACCTCCAGCACCGCGTAGCGTCCGGCGGCGAGGCGGGCGCCGCCCGGGCCGGCCTCCCCGTCGAGCAGCGCCTCGTGGAGAGCGACGCGGACCGCGCCCCGCTCCGCCACCGCCTGCACGGCGTTGGTGACCAGGTTGACGACCACCTGCCGGAGCTGCGACGGCTCGGCGCGCACCCGGCCCACCGGCGCGAGGTCCTCCTCGAGCAGCACCCGCGGCGGCAGCGGCCGCAGCATCGCCAGCACCTCGGCCACCGCCGCCCGCAGGTCCGCCGTCGTCCGCGTGGTCTCCGGCCGGCGGCTGAAGGCGAGCAGCTGCGCCGTCAGCGCCCGGGCGCGGTCGGCGCCGGCGACGATGCCGTCGAGGTCGGCGGCGAGCGGCGAGCGCGGCGGGAGCTGGGGGCGCATCAGCTCGGCGTGGCCGAGGATGCCGGTGAGCAGGTTGTTGAAGTCGTGGGCGATGCCGCCGGCCAGCGTGCCGAGCGCCTCGGTGCGGTGGGCTTGGCGGAGCTGGCGCTCGAGGCCCGCCTGCACCTGCCGCTGGCGGGCGAGGTCGGCGTCGAGCCGGCGCTGGCGGACGTGGGCGAGGAGGAGGAAGGCGGCGAGGGCGGCGAGGACGACCGCCTCCCGTGCCCGCGCCGTCTCCTCGCCCAGCACGCCGGTGAGGCTGACCACCAGGTGCAGGGCCGGGAGGATCAGCGCGTAGCCGAGGATGCCGACCTCGCGGGGATCGGCCGCCGCCGCCCGGCGCCGCGGCGTGCGCCTCGCCAGCCAGGCCGGCGGCGTGCGCCGCCCCACCCGGGCCGCCATCCCCACCAGGGCGACGGGGAGCACCCACACGGCGTTGAGCGGCGACGCGTAGCCGATCCACGTCGCCAAGCCGAGGTAGATGAGGCCCTCGTACAGGTCGGTGCCGAGCCACACGAGGATGGCGGCGGCGAGCAGGGCGTAGGACCACCACCAGCGGTCGCTCAGCTTGGCGCGCAGCAGGCGGACGAGGGCGAGGAGCAGGAAGAGGTCGAGCGTGGCGTAGTAGAGCAGCGGCGACGCCCACGACGAGCCGGTGCCGCCGGAGCCGGCCTGCGGGATGCCCACGTAGTAGGCGAACAGGGTGCCGACGAAGAGGACGCTCGCCCCCAGCTCGACCCGCCGCATCCGGGCGTCGCCGGCCGGTGCGGGCCGGTGCGGCCGCGAGCGCACGGCGAGCACCAGGCAGAGGTAGAAGACCGCGAAGAGGACCTTCGCCGTGAACAGGATGATGGTCGAGCCATAGGGCACCAGGTAGAGCAGCCGGACGATCGCCACCATCGCCAGGCTGGCGGCGGCCAGGCCCCAGAAGCGGCGCGCCGCGACGTCGGGGAGCGAGCGCAGGCCGGCGACGACGGCGCCGAGGGCCGCCGCCAGCATCGGCAGGTCGCCGAAGCGCCTGCCGAGGTCGGCGACGAGCGCCGGGTCGAGGCCGGGCAGCAGGTAGAAGGCGGTGGTGGCGGCCAGCACGGCGACGTTCAGCCACAGCCAGCCGTCGCGGAGGAGGGGCGCCGCCAGCGCCGTCTCCTCGCCCGCCGCCATCACCTCGCTCGCCGCCGTCGCGCCGCTCACGCCTCGGCCCTCAGCGCGGCGTCGGCGAAGCGCAGCAGCGAGTCGCGGCCGAACGGCTTGCGCAGCAGCGTGCCGCGGGGGATGCCGTCGATCGCCGCGCCGTCGTGTCCCGACAGGTAGCGCACGCGCAGGCCGGGGCGCAGGGCGCGTGCCTCGGCGGCGAGCTCGCAGCCGCCCATGCCCGGCAGGCCGACGTCGGTCAACAGCAGGTCGAGGGCGAGGTCGCTGCGCAGCAGGTCCAGCGCCTCGCGGGCGTCGGAGGCCTCCACCACCCGCGCCCCCGCGTTGCGGAGGATGCGTCCGGCCACGTAGCGGACGGTCGGCTGGTCGGCGACCACCAGGATGGTTCGCTCGGAGCCGAGCACCGCCGGCGACCACCGCCGCTCGCCCGGCCGCGCCGCGCAGTCGGCGCCCGGGCTCCCCGGCGCCGCCGGGAAGTCGAGGACCACGGCCGTGCCCTGCCCCGGCTCGCTGTCGATGCGCACCCGCCCGCCGGCCTGCGTCACCACGCCGTAGACGATCGACAGGCCGAGGCCGGTGCCGATGCCGCTCGGCTTGGTGGTGAAGAACGGCTCGAAGGCCTGCGCCAGGATCTCCGGGTTCATGCCGGTGCCTTCGTCGCGCACCGTCAGGCGGGCGACGTGGCCGTCGTCGCCGGCCTCGGTGACGATGGCGAGCCTGCCGCCCCCGGGCATCGCGTCGGCGCTGTTGATGGCGAGGTTGATCAGCACCTGCTGGAGCTGGTTGGCGTCGACGAGCACCGGCGGCAGGCCCTCCGGCAGCTCGACGTTCAGCACCACGGCGTCGGGGAGCAGGCGGCGCAGCATCTTCACCGACGACGAGATCTCGGCGTTGAGGTCGAGCGTCGTGGGGTTGGCCGGCTGGCGCCGGCTGAAGGCGAGGAGCTGGCCGGTGAGGGTCGTCGCCCGCTCCGCGGCCTCCTCGATCGCCCGCAGGTCGTCGAGCGGCCGCCCCTCGAGGCCGCCGTCGAGGCGTAGCAGCTCGGCACCGCCGCGGATGACGGTGAGCAGGTTGTTGAAGTCGTGCGCGACGCCGCCGGCGATGCGGCCGAGCGCTTCCATCTTCTGCGCCTGCCGCAGGCTCTCGCGCATCTCGATCTGCTCGGTGATGTCGCGGTTGAGGCTGAGGATCACGGTCTGCCCGCGGTGGCGGACGGTGGAGGCGCTGACCTCGATCTGCAGCTCCTTGCCGTCGCTGCGCCGCTGGCGGGTGGTGAAGGTGTGGAACGAGCCGGCGGCGAGCGTCCGCTCGACCTGCTGGCGGCCGAGATGCGGGTCGAGCGACAGGTCGAGGAGCGACCGCCCCAGCAGCTCGCGGCGCGGCAGCCCGTAGAGGTCCTCGGCGCGGCGGTTGGCCTCGACGATCACCTCGTCCTCCGGCCGCAGCACGAGGATGGCGTCGCTGGCGTGGTCGAACAGCCGCTGGTAATCCGCCTCCGACTCGAGCACCCGCCGGGCCGCCTCCTCGCGCCAGCGGCGGACGACGAACCAGCCGAGGAAGACGCTGCCCACGGCGAGGGAGAGGACCGCCTCGTCGACCTGCCACGCCTCCAGCCGGTGCGCCCAGGCGTCGAAGCGGTCGAACAGGCCGAAGGCCACCGCCACCGCGAAGAAGGCGGCGGTGGCGACGAGGACGACGTGGATATCGCGGCGGCGCGGGCTCATGCCGCACCCCGGTCAGGGCAACCCCGATGCCACGCAGGAGCTGCAGGAATGCGCAAGCCGCTGTGGCCCGGAGGCCAATGAATCAAGGCCTCCGCGGCCAGGACCGGCTCAACCGCGGCCGCGGAGGCCTCCCGCGCGTCCAGGTCCTGGACCGCCGGTCCAGCGTCTGGACGGCGGGCTGGCTGCCCGCCGCCCCGCTCAGGCCGGCGGCTGCTCCTGGACGGCGCGGGGGGCGCGGAGGATCTGGTAGGCGGCGGCGCCGGCGACGGCGCCGGCCAGCGGACCGAGCCAGTAGATCCAGTGGTGGTCCCAGGTGCCGGAGAGGAGGGCCGGGCCGAAGGAGCGCGCCGGGTTCATCGAGGCGCCGCTGACCGGGCCGCCCCACAGCGCTCCCACCGCGATGGTGGCGCCGATCGCCAGCGCCGCCATCTCGCCCACCGCCCGCGTGTCGGTCGCCACCGCGGTGATGACGAACATCAGCGCCGCCGTCACCAGCACCTCGACGCCCAGCGACTGCAGCGGCGCACCCGAGGGAACCGTGGAGCCGAGCGCCGCGGCGTCGCCCAGGAGCAGGCGGAGCACCGCGGCGCCGGCGATCGCGCCGGTCACCTGCGCCCCGACGTACACCGGCACCTCGCGGAGCGGGAAGTGGCGGATGACGGCGAAGGCCACGGTCACCGCCGGGTTGATGTGGGCGCCCGAGATATGGCCGGTGGCGGCGACCATCACGAAAATGGTCAGCCCGAAGGCGATCGCCACGCCGACGTGGCCGAGGGCGCCGGTGGCGGTCTCGACCATCACCGCGCCGCAGCCGCCGGTGACCAGCGCGAAGACGGCGCCCCCCTCGGCCGCCGCCCGCTGCAGCAGCGTCGGTCTCTCGCTCATGCCTCCCCCCTCTCCTCGAGCCAGGCGTCGATCCGCGCCGCGATGGCGTCGCGGATCTCGCGGAACTTCGCCAGGCGCTCGTCGTCGCTGCCCGCAAAGGCAGCCGGGTCCTCGAACGGCCAGAACAACCGCTCATAGGCTCCCGGCCAGACGGTGGGGCAGCTCTTGTTGGCGCCGTCGCAGACGATGATCACCGTGTGCACCGGCAGGCGGCCGAGATAGTCGCCGAAGTGCTTCGGCTGCAGGCCGGAGACGTCGAGCCCGGCCTCGCGCAGCACCTCGACCGCCAGCGGATGGACGCGCTCCGCCGGCTCGGTGCCGGCGCTGTACACCGGCGTGCGGTCGCCCAGCCGCCGCCGCAGCAGCGCCTCGGCCATCTGGCTGCGCGCCGAGTTGCCGGTGCACAGCACGAGGACGCCCGGCGTCGTCACGGCGCCGGCCTTCCTGCCCGGTGGTTCGGATCCATGGCTCGATTCTAACGGGGAAGGCCGGGATCGTGGCGGGCCGTCACCGTTTCGTCGCACCGGGCGCGGCCCGCCGCGAGCCGGTGGAGGTCGAGGTGGTGCGCGACGCGGCCGGCGACCGGTGCGTCGACGGCTGGCGCGAGGGCGCGACCGAGCCGGCCGCTCTCTGACCGCCGCGACCCGCGGGCCGGGCTGCTAGCATCGCCGCCGAGAGGAGGGCAGCCGGTTGCGGGAGATCCTGATCGTCGGTCTCGGCGGCTTCGTGGGCGCGGTGGGCCGCTGGCTGGTGTCCGGCTGGGTGCAGGGGCTGGCCGGCCCGGGCTTCCCGCTCGGCACCTGGGCGGTCAACGTCGCCGGCTGCCTCGCCCTCGGCGCCCTGATGGGTCTCGCCGACACGCGGCTGGGGTTCACCCCGGAAGCGCGCCTGTTCCTCGGCATCGGCGTCCTCGGCTCGCTGACCACCTTCTCCACCTTCGGCTACGAGACCATCGAGCTGCTGCGCGCCTCGCAGCTCGGCCTGGCGCTCGCCAACGTGGCCGGCAACCTGGTGGTCGGCTGCGGCGCCGTCGTCCTCGGCCGGCTGGCCGTGCACTGGGCCTTCGCGTGAGGAGACGGGCATGAAGATCGAGGGCGAGGCGCGGCTCCTGCGCATCTTCATCGGCGAGAGCGACCGCTGGCACGGCGCGCCGCTCCATGAGGCGATCGTCGCCAGAGCGCAGGAGTTGGGGCTGGCCGGCGCCACCGTGCTGCGCGGCATCGGAGGCTTCGGTGCCCACAGCCTCGTCCACACGACGAAGGTCCTCCGCCTGTCGCAAGACCTGCCGATCGTCGTCGAGATCGTCGACCGGCCCGAGCGCATCGAGGCGCTGCTGCCGCACCTCGACGAGATGGTGGCGGAGGGGCTGATGACGATCGAGAAGGTGCACGTCGTCGCCTACCGCTCCGGCGGCCAGACGACCCTGCGCCCGGGTTGAGGGTGCGGGCGGGCGACAAGTCCGGAGGACCCGCCGCGCCGCCCGCGGAGTGGACGCGAGCCCCTCAGGGATCGCAGTTGACCTCGATCTCGGCGCTGCAGCCATCGTTGCCGGGGCCACCGTCGGCGAAGTCCCAGCCGGTCTCGCCGATCAGACTGTCGTCGCCCCCTTCGCCGTACAGGCAGTCGTCGCCCGAGCCGCCGTAGACGGTGTCGTGGCCGTTGCCGGCGAAGACGGTGTCGTCGCCGGCGTAGCCGTAGATGGTGTCGGCGCCGTCGTAGCCGAAGAAGCGCTCATTGGCGGAGGTGCCGGTCATCGTGTCGCCACCGCTGGTGCCGTACTGCGTCGTCGTCCAGCCGTTGTTGTCGCAGTCGGGACAGGTCCCAAGGCAGACCCCGTACTCGCCGCAGGTGGTGAGGCCGCACTCAGGGCAGTCCGGGATCAGCGGCCCGTCGCGGCAGATCTGGTCGCAGCTCGTCGAGCAGGTGCAGGCCCCGAAGCACATCGCCGCCCGGGCGGACGGCGCAGCCAGCAGCGAAACCGCCCCGAGGGCGATCGCCAAGGCGAGTCCCAACTCCTTCCTGGTCATGTGGTTCCTCCTGTCGTCGGCAAGGCTCCGTTCCCGGCCGGATGGTGGATGCCCTCCCACGGGGGGAGGACCTGCGCCCCTTGAAGCTCGTCTGTCTGTACTATAGCATAGTAGAAAAGATGTACTTGCCATGAGACGAAATAATCTGCATCTGGTCCTGGTCCTCGCTGCCGCCTGCGTCGCCGGTGCGGCTGCGGAGGCAGTCCCGCCAGCGGCCACGGCGCCACTCATGGTCTCCGGCCTCGTCGTCGCGGCCGACGGCGCGCCGGCAACAGGCCGGGTGGTGCTGCTGCCCCTGCCGTCGAACCGCGACCGGCACCGCGGCGTGCTGACCGGCCGGGCGGCGCCGGTACCGACGGCGGTGGCCGACGTGGGAGACGACGGCCGCTTCGTCGTCGAGGCGCCGGCGGTGGGGATGTGGTCGCTGAGCGTGGCGGCGCCGGGCCGCGTGCCGATGCGCTGGCTGCCGCTGGTGCTGACCGGACCGGTCGAGCTGCCGCCGCTGCGGCTGCCGGCCGACGCCGGCGTCGAGGTGGCGGTGCGCCGTCCCGGCGGCGCGCCGGCGGCGGGCGCCTGGGTGCTGACGACCACCGCCTCCGCCGACCTCTGGCGGCCCTGGCAGATGGACGGTTGGCAGGCCGACGCGCGGCTCGCCCGCACCGGTGCGGACGGGCGGGTGACCCTGCCGCGGCTGGCCGGCGAGGCGCTGGAGGTCCACGCTTTCGCCGGCGGAGCGCGGGCGATGGCCTCCGTCCCCGGCGGGGCGGGGCGGATCGAAGTGGTGCTCGGCCCGGCGCCCGGCAGCCGCACCTTCGCGGTGCGCGACGAGGCCGGCGCGGCGGTCGCCGGCGCGGTGCTCACCGCGGGGCGTCCGGCGTGGCCGGTGGGGGTCACCGGCACCGACGGGCAGCTCGACGTGCCGGCCGGTCCGGACGGGCCCTACGCGCTGCTCCTCGCCGGCGGGCGGCGCCACGATCTGGCGGCCCTGCCGGAAACCGCCGCCACCGGCGGACCCGCCGTCGTCGTCCTGCCGTCCCGGCCGCCGCACGCCGGCCGTATCCTCGACGCCGCCACCGGAGGCCCGCTCGCCGGCGCCCTGGTGTGGCCGGGCGACGATCCCGGCGCCTTCACGCGCACCGGCGAACGGGGCGCCTACGTTCTCGCCGCCGGCCGCGCCTGGGTGCAGGCCGAGGCGGCCGGCCGCCTGGCGCGCGCCGCGCGGCTGCCAGGGGAGGGCGCCGGCGGCCGCGTCCCTACCCTCGCGCTCGAAATCGCCCGTGGTCTCCAAGGTCGGGCCGTCGATGCGGCGGGAGAGCCGTTGGCCGGCGTGGCGGTCACGGTGGCGGCGGGGGAACGGCGGTACGAGGTGTTCCGCCGCGATCCCGCCGCCGGGCGGGCGGTGAGCGGCGAGGACGGCCGCTTCGTGCTGCACGGGCTGGCCGCCGCACCGGTCTACGAGGTCGCCGCCACGCGCGACGGCTTCCACGCCGTCCGCGCCAGCGTCCCCGCGCAGGCACCGCTTCGCCTCGTCCTGACACCCGCGCGCGCCGCGCATGGCCGGGTGGTCGACGCCGAGGAGCGTCCGCTCGCCGCCGTCGAGGTGACGGTTCGGCCCACC
>CAZLBJ010000160.1:0-5226 GCA_964557755.1 uncultured Thermoanaerobaculia bacterium | reverse complement strand
GCCGTCCCCCGGCGGCAGCGAAGTCGCACCACCGAGCGACGTACACGGTCCGGGCCGCGCCTTCGGCGGCGGCGCCGCCGCCGGCGACGACGCGCGCCACGAGGAGGCGCGCCGCCTCGCCCGCCTGCTGGTCAGCGAGATCCGGCTGTACAACGAGGAGGAGGTGGACGAGGGCCGGCGCAACAACGACGTCTACGCCCGTCTCAAGGAGGACATCGACCGCTCGCGCCAGATGTACGAGGAGCGCGTCGACCCCGGCATCCGGGAGACGACGGACTACTTCTACCAGGAGCTGGTGCGCAACCTCGGCGGCGGCGACGAGAAGGCCCTCGGCCTCTAACGCTTCGCCGCGCCGAGGCGTACAATGGGCAACACCGGCACGAACGCAGCACTGATTGTCGACCCAGCACCGACGAGGGCCGCCTAACACGCGAACGCACGTGGAGCCGAGAACGCCGTACCGCAGGGCCGTGCCACTGACCGCAGTGGTCGTCCTGTGCCTGGGCGCGCTGTGGCAGACCGCCGCCCGCCCCGTCCCCGCCGCCCCCGCCCCGCCGCCCGCCGAGCCGCTCCTCGACCCCCTGCCGCTGGCCGCCTCGCTGGACGAGGCCGCCGCCGCGCTGCGCCGCCGCGACGGCGGCTGCGCCGGCGCCATGGCCGCCGCCGCCGGTGCGGCGGAGCGCGCCGCCAGCCCCTCCGCGGCAGCGTTCTACATCGTGGTCGAGGGCCTCTACGCCCACGCCTGCGAGGACGTCGCCCGCGCCGCCGACCGCCTCGCCGCCGCCGCCCCGGACCCGGCCGCCGCCGGCCCCGGCCCGCTGGAGGACTGGCGCCTGCTGGTGCTCGCCGACAGCGCCGCCGCCGCCGGCGACCCGGCCGCCGCCCGCGCCGCCCTGCGCCGCCTGCTCGAGCGCCACCCCGCCTCGCCGCTGCGCCCCCAGGCCTTCCTCGAGGCCGCCCGCCTGGCTCGCGACGCCGGCGACGCCGGCAGCGCCCTGGCGCTGGTCGAGCGCGCCCGCCGCGAGGGCGTCGGCGAGCGCGGCGCCGGCGCCGCCGAGGCCGCCCGTCTCGAGGAGCTGGTGTGGGAGATCGGCGAGGCCTCCCCCGATCCCGGCGTGCGACTGGCGATGCAGCGCGCGGCGGCGCGGCGCCTGCTGGTCCACCACCCGCAGCGCGCCGAGGAGCTGACCGCCACCCGCGTCTTCCGCGACCCGGCCGAGCCGTCGGCGCCGATCGACTGGGCGGCGGTGCTGACACCCGACGGGCTGGTGCGGCGCGCCGAGAACCTCCTCGCCGCCGGCAACCCGCAGGCCGCCTCGCGGGCGCTCACCGCGGTGCCGCTGGCGCGGCGCGGCCTCGAATGGCGCCTGCTCACCGCCGAGGCGCTCACCGACGGGCAGGAGGGGATGGCGGCGCTGGCCCTGCTCGACGCGCCGGGACCGCTGACGCCGGCCCAGGCGGCGCGCGTCGAGTGGCGCCGCGCGTTGGCCAGCTTCGAGGCGGCGCGGGTGCGCCGCGGCCGGCCGCCGCTGCCCTCCGATCGCCGCCAGGAGCTGCGCGCCGCGGCGCTGCGGCACCTCGCCGCCGCCGCCCGCCAGGGCGCCGAGCGCGACCAGGCGCGCCTCGCCCTGCGCCGCCTGTTCACCGAGCTGTGGGACGAGGAGCGCGTCGAGGAATCGATCCTCATGCTCGCCCGCCTGCGCGAGATCGACCCCGAGGACCTGACCGGCGCCCGCGTCCTGTGGCAGGCGGGGTGGAGCCAGTTCGAGCGCGGCAACCCCAGCGGCGCGGTGGGCTACTGGTCGGAGCTGGCGGGCCTCTACCCGGAGTCGGGCTACACCCGCAACGGCCGCTACTGGACCGCCCGCGCCCACGACGAGCTCGGCAACCCCGAGCGCGCCGGCCAGATCTACCGCGAGGGGGTGGCGGCGGACACCGGCGACTTCTACACCCGCTATGCGCTGGCGCGCCTCGAGGGCGCCAC
Organism: uncultured Thermoanaerobaculia bacterium; assembly: GCA_964557755.1. GTDB lineage: Bacteria > Acidobacteriota > Thermoanaerobaculia > Multivoradales > JBCCEF01 > CAZLBJ01. The sequence goes on along the minus strand of CAZLBJ010000160.1, from coordinate 3,242 downwards.
CCCCGCCGCCGACTCGGCGCCGCTGGCCGAGGACCGCGGCATCCCGTGGCCGCGCCACGACGACCTCGAGCGCGCCCGCCTGCTCACCGACCTCGGGCTCGACGACCTCGCCCGCGCCGAGCTGGCGGCGGTCGCCGGCGGCGACGACGTCCCCTTCCGCCGCCGCGCCGCGCAGGCCCTCGAAGCGCTGATCCTCGCCCGCGAGGGCGACCGCCGGGCCAGCATCCAGCGCATCCACGACGCCTTCCCCACCCTCGGCGGGCCGCTCCAGGGCACCGCGCCGATGGAGGCGCTGCGCCTCTACTTCCCGCTCGAGCACGCGGACGTCATCCGCCGCGAGGCGGAGCAGCGCGCGCTGTCGCCCCACCTGGTGTTCGGCATGGTGCGCCAGGAGAGCGGCTTCGACACCGAAGCCACCAGCATCGCCGGCGCCCGCGGCCTGATGCAGCTCATGCCCGCCACCGGCCGCGAGGTGGCCGGCAAGATCGGGCTGCCGTGGTCCACCTCCCGCCTCGCCGAGCCGGCCTACAACGTCGCCCTCGGCACCGCCTACTTCCGCCAGGTGCTGGCGATGTTCGACGGCGACCTCGAGCTCGCCCTCGCCGGCTACAACGGCGGCCCGTACCGCATCAAGCGGCTGTGGCGGGAGGCGCCGGCGCGGCAGGCGCGGGACGCCTTCATCGAGGGGCTGCCGGTGCCCGAGTCGCGCCTCTACGTCAAGCGCATCCTGATGCACACCGACAGCTACCGGCAGCTCTACCCGCGGGCGGGAGGGGCGGGCTGAGGCGCCCGGCCCGCCTCGCCGCCGCCGTCCACGCCGCCCCGCTCCTCGCCGCCCTGGCGCTGGTCGCGGCCGGCTGGAGCTGCGCCGGCGGCGGCGGCGGTCACGCCCCGGCCGCGGAGGTCCACCGCGGGCCGGTCGTCCTCCTCACCGTCGGCTCGCTGCGCGCCGACGTCGCCGGCACCGGCCTCACCCCCCACCTCGACTCGTTCGCCGCCGAGGCCGACTGGGCGGGGCGGGCGGTGGCGCCGTCCTCCGCGCCGCTGCCGTCGCTCGCCACTCTCGCCACCGGCCTGCCCCCCTGGCTGCACCAGGCGGCCTCCGCCCGCCAGGGCCGGCTCGACGACACGCTGCGCACCCTCGGCGAGGCCTTCGAGGAGCAGGGGTACATCGTCACCGCCTACGTCTCCGGGCCCTGGTTCCGCGGCTCTCACGGCTGGGCGCAGGGGATGAACCGCATCCGGCCGTTGCGCGGCGGCGGCTTCGCGGCCGGCCACCTGCAGAGCCTCGGCCAGCCCAGCGACAAGCCGCAGATGCTGTGGATCCACGTCCCCGGGCCGGCGCCGCCGAACCGCCGCAACGTGGCGCGCGCCGACCAGCGGCTCGGCCGCATGCTCGACGCCCTGCGCAAGAGCGGCGTGTGGGAGGAGACGCTGCTCGTCGTCACCTCGCCGACCGGCGCCGAGCCTGGTGGGGATGGCGATGCGGATGGCGCCGCCGGCCTCGACCGCGGCCTGCTGGAGGTGCCGCTGGTGATCAAGCTGCCGAGCCTCCTCGAGGGCGGCGTGCCGGCGCTCGCCGCGCCGCCGCGGCGCCGCGTCGCCCTCGCCCGCGTGTGGTCGACGCTGGTCGCCGCGGTCGGCGGCGAGGTGCCGCCGGCGGCGCCGCCCAGCCTGTTCGCGGCGGCGCCGGACGCCGGCTCCCTCTCCGCGGCCGACGGGATGGACGGCGGCCGCGAGCTGTCGCTGGTCGAGGAGGACGCGGCGGGTGGCGGCGCCTGGCAGCTCCTCCGGCGCGGCCGCGGCGGCGAGCCGGAGCTCTCCCTGCTGCGCTGGCTGCCGGCGGGCGGCGTCGAGGCGGCGGACGACCCGGCGCGCGCCGCCGCCATGGCCGAGCGCCTGCGCCGCCGCCGGCTCGCCTTCCAGGAGTGCGGGCGCGGCCCCGCCCGCCGCGAGGCCGCCGCCGGGGCCGCTGATATACTGCTCCTCCCCGCGACCGGCGGAGGGATTCCGGGTCCATAGCTCAGCGGTTAGAGCATCCGGCTCATAACCGGCAGGTCCCTGGTTCGAATCCAGGTGGACCCACGGTATTCGTCTGGAGATAATCGTCAGATCCATGCCCGGACACCTACAGCTCGTCGTCGAACTCCACCACACCGTCACCGACCTCCAGGCCGCCCGCGAGCGGCTCCACGGCATCCCCGACTGGATGCGCGAGCTGCACGAGGAGCACGCCGGCCGCAAGCACCGGATCGAGGAGATGGAGGCCGCCGTCGAGGCGGCGCGCCAGCAGCGGCGCCTCGCCGAGGGGCAGGTGGAGGAGGCGCGCGAGAAGCAGCGCCGCTACCAGCAGCAGATCAACCAGGTGTCGACGCAGCGCGAGTACGGCGCGCTGCTGCAGGAGATCGACACCGTCAAGCAGCAGGCCGGCGCCGGCGAGGAGAGCGCGCTCGCCGCCATGGAGCAGATCGAGCAGCTCAACGGCGAGCTCGCCGCCGAGCGCGAGAACTTCCGCGAGCTCGACGAGCGCTACGCCGCCGAGGAGCGGAAGTGGGAGGCCGAGAAGCCCGGCGTCGCCGCCGAGGTCGCCGACCTCGAGGGCCGGGTGGCGGCGCTGCGCGAGCAGCTCCCGCGTAACGTGCTGGCCCAGTTCGACCGCATCAGCGAGCGCCTCGACGGCGCGCCGCTGGCCCCCATCCGCCGCGTCCAGCGCCCCGGCCGCGGCCCCCTCGAGTGGCACTGCGGCGCCTGCAATGACCGCGTCCGCCCGCAGGTGGTGGTGCAGGTCCGCAACACCGGCAGCCTGGTGCAGTGCGAGAGCTGCAAGCGCATCCTCTACCTCGCAGACACCGACTGAGGCTTCGGCGGCCCCGCCGCCCCTCCGGCGCGCGCTCCCTGGCGCCGCCGCGCTCCGTCTCGTACCGCGGTGCGAACCAGCGGCGCCTCCCCCTCGCGTGGATCGCTCCAGTACCCGCGAGGCACGATCTTCTGGCGGCAAGCCCTGCGCCCTCGGATCCGAAGTGTCCTAAAGGAGCGACTTTCCTTGCATTCGCTTCGGCGGGGCCACTACATTTCGCACGCCATGGGAATGTTCGACCGCCTGGGAGAGACCTTCGTCGTCCTGCGCCTGCTGCGCGGCCTGAGCCAGGCCGAGCTGGCGAGCCGGGCCGGCATCCGACCTAACCAGATCTCGCGCTACGAGACCGGCCAGGTGCTGCCGCAGCTCGGCCAGCTCGAGCGCC
>CAZLBJ010000159.1:0-3732 GCA_964557755.1 uncultured Thermoanaerobaculia bacterium | reverse complement strand
CGAAACCGGCCAGCACGCGGTGGTGTCGCGCAACGTCTATGGCGGCACCTTCCGCTTCTTCACCCAGGTGCTGGCGCGCTACGGCCTCACCTTCACCTGGGTCGACACCGGCGACCTCGACCAGGTGCGGGCGGCGCTGCGGCCGGAGACGAAGATGGTCTACGTCGAGACGCCGACCAACCCGATGATGGACGTCACCGACATCGCCGCCGCCGCCGAGGTGGCGCACGGGCACGGCTGCCTGCTGGTGGTCGACAACACCTTCCTGTCGCCCTACTTCCAGCGCCCGCTCGCGCTCGGCGCCGACGCCGTCCTGCACTCCGCCACCAAGTACCTCAACGGCCACAGCGACGCCATGGGCGGCCTGCTGGTCTCCTCGAACGCCGAGCACGCGGAGTGGTTCGACTTCGTCTCCAAGTCGCAGGGCAACATCCTGGCGCCGATGGAGTGCTTCCTGGTGATGCGCGGCATCAAGACATTGGCCGTGCGCATGGAGCGCCACGAGGCCAACACGCGGCGCATCGTCGAGATGCTGCAGGCGCACCCGAAGGTGCGGCGCGTGCTCTACCCGGGGCTGCCCGACCACCCGCACCACGACGTGCAGAAGCGCCAGGCCACCGGTTTCGGCGGCACGCTGACCTTCGACGTCGGCGACTTCGAGACGGCGCGCCGGGTGCTCGAGGGGGTGCGCGTCTTCAGCCTCGCCGAGAGCCTGGGCGGCGTCGAGAGCCTGATCTCCCACCCGGCGACGATGACCCACGCCTCGGTGCCGCCCGACGCCCGCGCCCGCCTCGGCCTCACCGTCGGCCTGGTGCGCATCTCGGTGGGCATCGAGGACGCCGACGACCTGCTGGCCGACCTCGAGCAGGCGCTGGGCTAGCGCCGCGGCGGCGGCTGGAACATCGACGTGGGTCGATGTGTTGTGTGGGAGCGAGAGGCGAGGTAGCCTCCCCACACGACAACCGGTTTCAAGGAGTCGCCGTACTCGATGAGCTCGCGCCCGTCCCGTCCGTCCTCGTCCGCCCTCGCCGTCCTCGTGCGGCGCGCCGCCCTGCTCTCCGTCCTCTCCCTCTGCCTGACGCTCACCGGTGCGCCGCCGGCCGCCGCGGCGCCCGAGGCCGGCCCGGAGGCGAGCCGTCCCGACGCCCCCAGCGTGGCGCCGGCGCCCGCCGCCCAGCTAGAGCCCGCCCTCGCCGCCTACTACGGCGGCAGCTCCGGGCCCGACCTGCTCGCCACCTTGCAGGCCGCCGCGCCCGACCTCTCGCCCACCGTGCTGGCGCGCGCCGTCGGCGCCGCCGGCTGCGCGGTGGCGCAGGGGGTCGAGGTCGAGCGGCCGCTGCTGACGGTGATCGACTACTCGCTGCCGTCGACCAAGCCGCGGCTGTGGGTCTTCGACCTGGCGCGCCGCGAGCTGCTCCACCGCGAGCTGGTCGCCCACGGCAAGGGCAGCGGCGACAACTACGCGCGCGCCTTCTCGAACGTCGAGGGCAGCCTGCAGTCGAGCCTCGGCCTGTTCCGCACCGCCGGCTCCTACTACGGCAAGAACGGCTACTCGATGCGCCTGGAGGGGCTGGAGGAGGGGATCAACCACCTCGCCCTACCGCGCACCATCGTGGTCCACGGCGCGCCGTACGTCAGCGACGAGTTCGCCGCCCGCTGGGGCCGGCTCGGCCGCTCGTGGGGCTGCCCGGCGCTGCGCCAGGAGGTGGCGCGCAAGGTGATCGACGCGGTCAAGGAAGGGAGCCTGCTGTTCATCGACCACCCGCGGGACGGCGGTCTGGACCGCTCGGCCTTCCTCGGCGGCTCGTGCGCCGGCGCCGCGGCGCCGGTGAAGACCGCGGCGCGCTGACGGCCGCGTCAGCCCTCGTCGCCCTCCGGCCCGGGCTCCGGGCCGTGCTCCTCGAGGCGGTGCGGGCCGCTGCGCCGGTCCTCGCCGCCCTCGCCGTCCTGCGGCGGCGGCGTCGTGTTGCGCTCGAGCTCGTGGTAGATGTGGCGCACGAGCTGGTGGAAGCCGCCGAGCATCTGCGACAGGGCGAACTCGTGCTCGGCCGGCAGGGGATGGTCGATGCCGAGCACGTGGTAGACGTTGGACCGCGTCTCGACGCCGCCGAACGGCCGCGCGCGCTGGCGCTGGCGCTGGTAGCTGCTCCACACCGCGTCGTCCCGCCCCTCGTCGCCGGTGGCGTTCACCTGAAGCGCGTTGTGGAGCTCCATCAGGTCGACGCCGAGCGCCGCGAGGATCTTCTCCAGCGTCTCGATCGACGGGTTCTGCTTGCCGGTCTCGTAGGCCGACAGCATGGCCTTGGTGATGCCGGCAGCTTCGGCGATCTCGTACTGCTTGCGGTCCTGGCGCGTGCGCAACCAGCGCAGCGCCTTGCCGAGGTCCTGGAACGCACCCATGGGGCGGCCTTTCTCGAAGATCCGGGTTGACGTCCGACGCAGCTGGACTGTACCCGGGGATCGCTCCGCGGTGCAACCGTAAGTGCCTTGGATTCAGTAACTTGAAAAGATGCCGTGACAGGCTTTGAAACCGTCTTGCATCGCGGAAACAGGGTAGGAGTATCCGCCTTGGTGTACGAGAACGTCGTTCTTGATATGTCTTTATGGAACCAATCGGGGTGGAAAAAAAGATCGGCCGATGGCGCTGGCAGCACCGATCCAGGGAACCGGCGGGGTCGGCGGGTGCGGGAGGCCGATACGGCGGCACGGTCCCTCCGGCTTGCAAGCCGCGCCGCTTGGCGTATCCTCGGCGGGTCGGCCTACCCTATATGTGAACGGCAGGGAGATCTGCGTGACGACCACACCCACTCTGGCCCTGCACGGGCTGCGCAAGAGCTACGGCTCGTTCGTGGCCGTGGACGGGGTCTCGCTGGCGGTGCCGCCGGGCACCATCTTCGGCCTGCTGGGGCCGAACGGCGCCGGCAAGACGACCACCATCCGCATGATCATGGACATCATCGCCCCCGACGAGGGGCAGGTGCTGTTCGACGGCCGCCCGCGCCGCCGCGAGGACCTCGAGCGCATCGGCTACCTGCCGGAAGAGCGCGGCCTCTACCGCAAGATGACGGTGGCCGAGCACCTCGCCTTCCTCGGCGAGCTGCACGGCGTGCCGGCGGCGGAAGCGAAGACGCGCGCCAGCGCCTGGCTCGAGCGCCTCGAGCTCGCCGACCGCGCGCCGCGCAAGGTCGAGGAGCTGTCGAAGGGGCAGCAGCAGAAGGTGCAGATCGCCGGCACCCTGCTGCACGAGCCCGAGGTGGTGATCCTCGACGAGCCGTTCTCCGGCCTCGATCCGATCAACCAGGGTTTGTTCAAGGACCTCCTCGCCGAGTACAAGCAGCAGGGCCGCACCATCCTCTTCTCGACCCACGTCATGGAGCAGGCGGAGAAGCTGTGCGACCGCATCGCGCTGATCTCGCGCGGCCGCGTGATCCTCGAGGGCGAGCTGGCCGAGATCAAGCGCAGCCACGGCGGCAACGCCTTCCGCCTCACCGCCGACGGCGACCTGGCGCGGGCGGGGTCGGTGGCCGGCGTCGAGGAGGTGGTGGTCGACCCGGAGGCGCCCCACCGGGCGCGCCTGTTCCTGGCCCCGGACGCCGACGGCGCCCGGGTGCTCGCCGAGCTGGTGGGCCTGCTCGGCGTGCGCGACTTCCGCAGCGAGGAGCCGGAGCTGGGAGAGATCTTCGTCAAGGTGGTGCGCGATGCGGCGTAGGACGAGTTGGAAGAAGACCCTGA